>JBBQAK010000432.1:0-3252 GCA_038316215.1 Gemmatimonadales bacterium
AAGTGCTCGGCACGCTACGTCAGCCGGTATTCACGCCGAGTGGCATGCGCATCGTGCTCACGCAGACCGCAGCGCAGGGCCGTCGTGATCAAACCGGAGTCACCGCGCCGACCGACATCGTGTGGTATCCTGCAACATCGGCTACTGCCAACGGCAGCACGGCCACGGTGATCGCCCGCTCCGCCGGACGGAGCAAGCCGCATTTCGCGAAGGACACCTCGCGCATCTATCTGTCGTCGACCGCCAACGGACTGGTGTCGATTCGCTGGGACGGTAGCGACGAACAGCGTCATCTGCGTGTGACCGGTCCCGGAGTGGGCGGTGCCGTAGACGATCACGATGTGAACCCGTCGGAGCTGTTGCTGCAGCAGCTGAACAATCCCGAGGAACCCGGCTCCCCAGGCCCGCCGGCCACGCTCACGATGATGTCGCCCGGCGGTGAAGTGGCGTTGGCGCAGATCAACTCGGATTTCTACACGGTCGTGGTGCCACCGCGCGGAACACAGGCGTCGGTCAGTGTCGCCGATCCCAACACGGCGTCGGTACCGGTGAAGAAGCTCACCGATATCGGCGGACAATTCCCCGCGTGGTCATCGAACGGTCGTTTGGTACACTGGTCGATCGGCAATGCGCACGTGGTGTACGACCTCGACTCGGCCGCCGTCCGTGACGCCGCGATCGCCGTGTCACGTCGCGATTCCACGGTGGCCGACAGTCTGCGTCCGCGCCCGTATGCGCCGAGTGAGAAGCGCGTGCTGGTGCAGGCGGCGCGCGATATGCCGCGTGGAAGCGTGGTGCTGCGCAACGCGCGCCTGATCACGATGAAGGGCGATGAAGTGATCGCGCGCGGCGACATCGTCGTCACGAACAATCGGATCGCTGCCGTCGGTGCCGCGGGCAGCGTGGCCGTCCCTGCCGGCGCCACGTCGATGGACATGGCCGGTGCCACCATCATGCCGGGCTTCGTGGACACGCATGCGCACCTGCGGGCCGAACGTGGCACGATTCACGAGACGCAACCGTGGGCGTATCTCGCGAACCTCGCGTACGGGGTGACCACCACGCGCGATCCGCAGACCGCCACCACCGACGTGCTCACGTATCAGGACATGGTGGACGCCGGGCAGATTATCGGACCGCGCATCTACTCCACCGGCCCCGGTGTGTTCAACACCGACAACATCCGCGATCAGGAGCATGCGCGCAGCATCCTGAAGCGCTACAGCAGCTACTACGACACCAAGACGATCAAGATGTACGTGGCCGGTGTGCGTCAAACGCGACAGTTGATCATCAAAGCGGCGCGCGAACAGCAACTGATGCCGACCACGGAAGGTTCACTCGACGTGAAGCTCAATCTTACCGAAACGTTCGACGGTTATCCCGGCCTCGAGCACTCCATGGGCATCACTCCGCTCGGCAGCGACGTCACGAGCTTCATGGCGTGGTCGAATCGTACCTATACGCCAACGCTGTTGGTGAATTATGGCGGCCCGTGGGGGGAGAATTACTTCTACACCAAGGAGAATCCGTATGCCGACCCCAAGCTGCAGCGTTTCACCGCGTACGAAGAGCTGGCCCTGAAAACGCGTCGCCGCATGGCCTCGATGCCTGGCGGCGGTACAGCCGGTGGGTGGTTCCTCGACGAAGAATACGTGTTCCCGCAGCTAGCGGCCGACGCCACCAAAATCATGCGCGCCGGCGGTCGGCTGGGTGTCGGCAGTCACGGGCAGTTGCAGGGGCTCGGCTACCACTGGGAGTTGTGGCTGATGGCCAGCGGTGGCATGACGCCCATGGAAGCGCTTCGCACCGCGACCGCCAGTGGCGCGCAGGCGATCGGACTTCAGGACGATGTGGGCTCGCTCGAAGTCGGCAAGATGGCGGATCTGCTGGTGCTCGATGCCGATCCGTTGGCGGATCTCCGGAACACGGGCAAGATCAAATACGTCATGAAGAACGGCCGGTTGTACGATGGCAATACGCTGGCCGAGACGTACCCGATGAAGCGCGCTGCGCCGGTGGTTCCGAACCGTCCGCTGGCCCCGGTTACGAAGGCGGGTTCGAAGTAGATCCGGTCGGATCGGCGTTGTCTACCGTGCGGCCACCGTCCACATGAGAAAGCGCTCCGTGACGTATTGCGAGAGTTGGCCACTCGGTCCATTCGACACCGCGTCAAAAGCATGCTCAGCCCACGGAATTTCGACGTGAACCACCGTGTTGCCCTCGGCGCGCAATTGTCCGGCCAGCAAGGCGCCGAATCGTGGCTCGACGATGTGATCTCGGCCGCCGTACACCAGAAGCGTTGGCGGCAGTTGCCGCGTGACCAGTGAAATCGGCGACGCGGCGCGGTATAGCGTCATCCGCGACTCGGGTGGACCGCCAAGAAACGCTTCTTCGATCGCACGCACATCCAGCGGATCCGGCGATGGCGGGTTTCGATATCCCTCGACCAAGTCGACCGGCCCGTAGTAGTTGATCACGCCGCGAATGCGGGGCGCATCGGGCGCGTACGCGGCCAACATCGCCAGATGTGCCCCCGCCGAGCGTCCCATCAGCACGATGCGCGATGTGTCGGCGTGCCAGGTTGTCGCTTCGGCGTCGATCCACGAGAGTGCACGACGCACATCACCGATCTGTGTCGGAAAACGATGGGTGGGGGCATGTCGATAGTCGATGGCGAATACGACGAATCCAAGCGACGCGATGTGTTCGGCAAATGCCGCGAACCCGCTCGGCGCGCCACTCTGCCATGATCCACCATAGATTTGAACGAGCACCGGGTGCGGACCGTCGCCGGTCGGCTGATAGACATCCACGGTGAGCGTGTCGTCGCCAAGAATCTCGACCGTGTGATTGCGAGTAATGCGGACCGACGTGCTGTCGACGCGCCGGTAGAACAGATCGCGAACAATCAGCGGTTCGGAACGCAACAGCGCGAGGTGCGCGGGGGCGATGCGATCGAGATACTCGACGCCGAGTCCCCTTCGGAGCGCCAACTCGGCGCTATCGGCAACGCCTTGAAAACGCCGGAGCGGTGACGACGCCAGTGCCAGTGCAGCCGCTGACAGCGCGAAACCCAAGCGAGATACCACGCGTTGGCGCGCATCGAGCATCGAGAGCATCATGGCGAGCGCGGCGGCTACGAGTAGCCACGCACTGACTTCCGGCGCACCCACGGCCAGCGGCAGCAACGTGCGGTTTGGTGCGGGCAGAACAATCCAGATGGCCACCCCAGCCGTGACCAGCGCGAGG
>JBBQAK010000189.1:0-7593 GCA_038316215.1 Gemmatimonadales bacterium
ATTCGGTTTTCCGGCAGCGCCGCTCGGAGTCATCCAGAATCAGCGGTGGTCGAACACCACGCTCAGCACGGATTGGGTGAACAATTATGACTTCAATCTTGGCAGCAGCGTGAAGGTGACGGCTTCGGCCGGTACGCAGTATGTCAATTCGAACGTCGGCGATGTGGTCGCGCTTTCACAGAATTTCGCGACACCATCCGATCCGACCGTGGCCAGCGGTGCCATCCGAAACGCCGATGAAAATCGGCAGCGCATCATCACGGGCGGTGCCTTCGGCACGGTGCTCTTCGGCCTCAAGGACCGTTATTTCGTAACAGTGGGTGGTCGACTCGACGGTAACAGCGCCTTCGGTTCGGACTTCGGACTCCAGTTCTATCCGAAGATCAATGGCTCGTGGGTGCTATCCGACGAGTCGTTCTGGAAAGAAAGCTACGGGACGTTCAAGCTTCGCGGTGCCCTCGGCTCCGCCGGCCGTGCGCCTGGCGCCTTCGATGGTGTGCGCACGTACAGCCCGCTCCCGTGGGGCTCCGCATCGGCCGTGCGCCCGCTCAACCTCGGCAATCCAGATCTCGGCCCCGAACGGACAACGGAAATTGAACTCGGCTTCGATCAGACGCTGTTCAGTGGCCGTACGTCTGTTGACTTCACCTACTTCAACGCCACCACGACGGACGCCTTGTTCAGCGTGCGCTCCGTACCCAGCCAAGGGTTCCTCAACAATACGTTGAGGAACGTCGGCGAGCTGCAGAAGTCAGGTGTTGAGGTCGCGATCAACCACGACGTGATCAATCGCGAGAAGTTCGGCCTCAAGGCTGGACTCAACTTCAGCACCAACAACAGCAACGTGGTCAGCTTGGGTGGAGCTCCGGCGTTTACCGTCGGCAACTCGGGATGGGTGGTGGAAGGCAAGCCGGCAGCGGTCGTGCGAGGCAAGCTCATTCGCAACGCCGACGCGCGCGGCGTTGCACCGGACACCGTGTCGAATTACGACTTTGGCCCGAGCCAGCCGACCAAGATTATTGGTGGCAACATCAACATCCGCGGCTGGAAGAACATCAGCCTCTCGGTGCGCGGCGAGTATCAGGGTGGTGCGTTCATCGAAGAGGGGGCGTCGTTCAACGCGCTGTCTCGATCGGTGCTCTGGCCCACCTGCTACAGCGCCTATGCGAACATCGCCGCGGGTCAGCCGATTACTGCGCGCGAAACGCTCACATGTATTCCGGCGAACGTGCGGTCGGACATGTTCATCTTTAAAGCGGATTTCTTCCGCGTTCGCGACATCTCGCTCACGGTGCCACTCGGCAAGCTGGTTCCACGCTCCTCGAGCAGCACGTTCGTGTTCTCGGCGCAGAACTTGTTCCGTAAGAACTACGGCATGCCGCTGTTCGACCCCGAGATGACCAACAACGATTCGTTCAACGCGACCGTACGCGGCATCAACGAGCAGATCCCGGCGCCCGCGATCTTCCAGATGTCGCTCCGTATCTCCTACTGAGGATCGTGCTGATGCTTACTTCGATTTCCTCAGCGCGCGCAATGACGCCTCGCCGCATGCTTGGTGTCGTCGCACCGCTCTGCATGCTCGCCGGACTGTCTGGCTGCGCGCTCGACGCCGTGAACCCCGGACCAATTCGGGCCGAAGCACTCAATTCGCCGACCGCGCTGAGTTCGCTCGTGAACGGCACGGGCCGCGATCTGTCCGAAGCGTTGAACTGGACGGCGTACACCGGTGGTGCGGTGAGTCGTGAGATCTTTCCGGGAGGATCCACGGGTGCATTCGGTATTTCCGTGCAGCAGCAAGGCGGAAAGCTGAGCGACGATGATGGCGGGAATTGGTGGAATTTTTCCCAGCGCGCCAGGTGGACCGCAGAAGACGCCGTCACCCGTATCAAGACGGTGCTGGGCACCGCGTCGGCGAACAACACGAACCTCGCACAAGCGCTGGTGTGGGCGGGCTACGCCAATCGCCATCTCGGCGAAAATTTCTGCCAAGGCGTGATCAACGGAGGCGCTCCGGGACCGCATACGGTGTATTTCGAGCGCGCCGAGGCGAGCTTCACCGAGGCGATTGCCGTCGCGACGGCCGCGAACAACGCGAACCTCATTCGGGTCGCCACGGCTGGTCGAGCGTCTGTGCGGTTGCTGCGCAACAATCCGACGGGTGCCGCCGCTGACGCGGCGGCCGTGCCGAGCACGTTCGTGTACCAGATGCCGTATTACCAGACCGAGCTCGATCAGAACAATCGCATTTACTGGGCGAGTGCCAATCAGCCGTATCGCGCGCATACGGTGTGGAACACCTACATCGAGACCTATCGTCGGGCCACGCGTGATCCTCGCGTGCCATACGATAGCAGCCTCACCATCCTCGTCGGCGATGCGGCGGTTGGTTCGCTCGGTCGCGTCCGCTGGTACTTCCAAACCAAGTACCCGACGCTCACGTCGCCGATCAATCTCTCGTCTGGTTGGGAGATGCGTCTCATCGAAGCGGAAGCGAAGCTCATCGCGAGCGATCTCGACGGTGCGCTCACGTCGATCAACGGACGTCGGACGGCGCTCTCATTGGCGCCGGTCACGGCCAGTACGCTCACTGAGGGATGGGCGGCCCTCAAGCGCGAGCGCGGAATCGAACTGTGGCTCGAAGGCCGTCGTCTCGGTGACCTCCGTCGCTGGGCGACGCTGAACCGCCCAGGGGCGCTCGATCCCAAAGAAGAAATCCCCGGCCGCGATCTGTGCTTCGCGACACCGCTGTCGGAGAAACAGACGAATGTGAATTTTATCCGGCCGTAACGTCTCAGCGCCGCGTGGCGGACCGCAGTCGACGTGACGTACTACGTGGCGCCCGGGATACCGGGCGCCACGTTTGTCTTCCCACTTCCAACACACGGAGATGCAATCCATGCGACGGCTCGTTCTCGCCTCGATGGCCCTGATGCTTGTCGCGGCCCGCGCTGATGCGCAGCCCGCCGCGCCACCACGCACGCCGCCCGTGTTCATCGATGAGCTGACATGGATGGAAATCCGTGATCGCATGTCTGCTGGCACGAAAACGATCATCATCGGCACCGCGGGGCAGGAGCAAAAAGGCCCGCACATGGTGACCGGTGAGCACAAGTACGTGCTGCAGCACACGTCGGAGCGCATCGCGCGCACGCTCGGCGACGCGTTGGTCGCGCCGATCATCACGTACGTGCCGGAAGGCAGCTGGGACGCACCACTTCGCGGCCATATGGCGAAGGCCGGATCGATCACGCTTCCCGAAGATCGGTTTATCGAGGTGCTGGTGCATGCGGCCAAGAGCCTGCGCGCCGGTGGATTCACCACCTTTATTCTGCTCGGCGATTCTGGCGGCAATCAGAACGGCATGAAGCTCGCTGCAGAACAGCTCAATGCGGCGTGGAAAGACACAGGTGGTCGCGCCCTGTTCATCGGCGATTACTACACGAAGTCCGCAGCCGATATTCGCACGTACTTAGGCGGTCTCGGATTCTCTCTGGACGCCATCGGTAGTCACGCAGGTATGGTTGACACGTCAGAACTGTTGTTCGTGAATCCCGCGTTGGTGCGTCGCGACCGACTTGCTCCTAGTGGCGGCTCTCCCGACAGCGGCGTGAACGGCGATCCGACCAAGGCGACTGCCGAACTTGGCAAGACACTGGTGCAGATCAAAATCGACAACGCGTTGGCGCAGATTCGTGCGTCGCGTGCCACGTCCGGAGGCTTCTGATGCGCAGACTGGTACTTGGTGCGATCGCGGCAGTGGGCTTTACGTCGGTGCTGCCCGCGCAGGACCGCCCGAACCTCCTGGCGGCGCCATACCTCGAAGCCATGACGTGGACCGAGATTCGCGATGCCATTCAGGATGGGAAGCGCGTCGCGATCATTCCCACTGGCGGCACGGAGCAGAACGGCCCGCACATGGTGATGGGCAAGCACAATTACATCGTCACCTTTGCCGCCGGTCAGATCGCTGCGCAGCTTGGCAATGCGTTAGTGGCGCCGACGGTGCAGTACGTGCCAGAGGGCGACTACACGCGTCCCGGTTTCGGTGATAAACCCGGTGTCATTTCGCTGCCGTCACCCGCGTACGATCGATTGCTCGACGCGGCCGTGCGATCGTTACGCGTACACGGCTTCACCGACATCCTGCTTATCGGCGACAGTGGTGGCAATCAAGCTGGCCTCACTGCGGTGGCGAATGCACTTAACGCCGAGTGGGCAGGGACCGGCGTCCGCGTGTACGCGCTGGTCGACTACTACCAGAAAGGGCGCACGCAGATACGCGACTACCTGAAAGCCACCTATGGATGGGACGAGCAGATGGTCGGGTCGCACGCCGGCACCAGCGATACCTCGCAGCTGCTCTACGTGTTCGGCGACGGGATTCGGCGTGATAAGCTGATGCCGAATGGCGGCGGGCCGGACGCCGGCGTCACGGGCGATCCCACCAAGGCATCTGCCGCCATCGGGAAGATCGCCGTCGATCAGAAAGTCAATGCGGCGCTGGCCCAGTATCGCGCCTTGAAAGGCGGCACGCCGTAGAACGAAATCAGCAGGAAATGCAGCGATGGTTGTTCTTCGCGCCCAGCCTTTCCAGTAAGGCGACCGTGTCGAGAAACGGTGAGATGCGCTGTACCGGACCGTTCGCCATATCCACGGTCGTCTGTCCGGTACGCGCCACCGCCATCACGTCGGCACCCTTGGAAATCAGGTACTCGATCATCTGGTTGTCGCCACGCGCCGCGGCGTGATGCAACGGCGTGTAGCCGTTGAAGTCCCGCATATTCACGTCGAACTTCAACTCTTCCACGAGAAAACGCAGGGTGGGCATCCAGCCGTCGGGGATGTGCTTGTGTTCGTTTGCCGCGAAGGCCTGACCATACCCAACGCCCGCTGCGGCATGAATAGCGAAGACGCCCAGGCCTCCATCGGGAATCGGCGCGAGGCCCGACGGATCTTCGCGAGTTACCGCGACCGCGCCACGGCGCGCTCTCGCTTTCGGCTTGATCGTCGCGATCATGGGATCGGCGCCCGCCGCGAGGAGCAGTTTCATCGCCGCCACATCGGTCGCATGCGCCGCGCGGAAGAACGGCGTGGCACCGATGAAGTCAACGCCCAGATTGTCGCGGTTGTACGTGGTGTACCAGAGTGACTTGGCTAAGCGCGCGTTGGGATCGGCCTTGGCCTTGAGCAGTGCGTCGACGACTTCCAGATACGTGACCTTCTGCTGCAGCTGGAACGACGGCTGCGGCGTCCGAGTCATCGGTGCGAATTCCTTGTTCAGCACGGCGTACAGCGGCGCCGCGCCAGCATCACTGGCAAGATTGGGGTTGCCACCGCGCTTGAGCAGCAGCATCACCAGGTCGTAGTGGCCGTTGATCGACGCCATCAGCATCGGACTGGTATGATCGCCGGCACTCACCTGATCGATGTTCGCTCCGCCATCGAGTAGCGCGCTGACAGCGTCGATTTGTCCCTCACGCACAGCCAGCAGGAGCGCCGTGTGGCCACCTTGCGGGCCGAGCAGCTCGTTGTATGCCGGGTTGTCGTCGTCGGCCCCACGGCCGCCCTGGGCCGCCAGACGCGCTTCTTCCGCGGCCGTGGCCGCAGCCGCGCCGTCGAGCGCGGCCACTGTGGCGGCCTGCAACTCCACGTCGCGCGACGCTTTCACCGCGGCCTGCACCTGCGCCGGCGACGGTAACCAGTTCGCATTTTTCGTCTGTCCTTGCTCTTCGCGGAGCTGTGCGAGCACCGCATCACGTTTCGATTTGGCTTGGCGGTCCTGCGCGGCGCTGGCCATGATATCCATCGTCTTGGCGGTGATGGATGGATCGGCCCCGGCCTTTAACAGGACCCGCACCGCTTCGGCTCGGCCTCTCGCCGCGGCCGTCATCAGCGGGGTCTGTCCCATCGACGGTTCCTTGGCGTTCACGTCGCCCCCGGCCGCGATCAGCGCCGTGATCGTACCGGGCACGCCAGCCACGGCGGCAAAGTGCAACGGCGACGCACCATTCGTGGTCAGCGCGCGCACATCGGCCTTGGCCGCCAGGAGCGCGCGTACCACACCAGTCGCACCGCTCTGGCTGGCCACGTGGAGTGGCGTGTAACCGCCCACCCGTGTGGTAGCCGAAAGACGCGCCTTGGCACGCAGCAGGACCACCGCGAGCGACGAATCACCACGACTCGCGGCCCAGTGCAACGCCGTCATCCCGTCGCCCTGCGCCACATTCACGTCGGCCCCGCTGGCCACCAGCGTGCGCACCGCTGCGCCGTCGCCGCGCATCGCGGCATCGGCCACCGGCGCGGCCGGAGGGATCACGATCGACAGTCCACCGGGGATCCCACCAGGGATCCCACCAGGGATCCCACCAGGGATCCCCAGCGCGATCACGCCGAACACGTTCAGCATCACTCGATTCATACGACGTTCGCTCCGCTTGGAGAAAGACAGGTCACAGTCAGATCAGAACGCGAATTCACCAGTGCTGTCGCCGAACGTGTGCAGGTCGTCCATGCCAAGCTTGTGCATCAGACTCAACATGACGTTGGCCATCGGCGTGCCGTCAGGGGCTTTCAGGTGTTGATTGCCGGAGGCGAGTCCGTGGCCGCCACCCATTAACAACAGCGGGGCGCGACGGTGGTTGTGTGTGTTGCTGTCCGACATCGGCGAGCCGTAAATGATGCTCGTCTTGTCTAGCAACGGCGTGTCACCATCCATCGTCGTCTTGAGCTTGTCGAGCAGATACGGCAGCAAGCTCACATGATACCGGTTGATCTCGGCGAACTCGCGTACACGCGCGGGATTGTTGCCGTGGTGGGACGACGGATGGAAGCCGGTGGCGACACCGCTGTCGGGATACGTGCGGGCCGAGGCATCACGTCCCATCTTGAAGGAGAACACGCGCGTCATGTCGCTCTGCAGCGCGAGCACCTGCAGGTCGAACATGATCTTGACGTGGTCGCCAAAGGAATCGGGCACACCCGCAGGAGCCCCGGCCAGTTCCCGCTCCTCACCCGACGAGTTGCGCGATTCCACCTGCTGAATGCGCCGTTCGATTTCGCGAATATTCTCGAGGTACTGCTCCATGCGCCGCCGGTCACCGGCACCCAGCTGACGGTTCAGCTGAGACACGCGTCCCGTGATCCAGTCCAGCACACTGCCCGTGCTGCGCGTGCGGTCCGCACGCTCGGCCGGGCTGCCGCCGGTGCCGAACAGCTGCTCGAACGCGACCCGCGGATCACGAATCATCGGCAGCGGATCAGTTGGCGAGCTCCAGCTGATCGAGTCGGTGTACATGCAGGAGTACCCGTACGCGCAGCCGCCGGCGCGATCGAGCGGTTCGATGCACAGCTGCATCGACGGAATCGGCGTGGCTTGACCGAAGCGCTGCGCGTACATCTGGTCGAGCGACGTGCCGGCAAAGATGTCGGAGCCTTCCGTTTGTGTCGGATGTGACTGCGTCAGGAACACCGCACTCTACCGGAAATGATCGCCGCCGATCTCTTCCGCCTTGTACGCTTCGGCCATGCGCACGTCGGTGTTGCTGACGATCGTGACGTACTTGCGCCATGCCTCCAGCGGTGAGAGCGACG
>JBBQAK010000201.1:0-7193 GCA_038316215.1 Gemmatimonadales bacterium
CATCCCTTGCACAGGTCGGACACGAAAATCGAGAACAGTCCTCCGTGTCCGGGGTTCTTGGCATCCACGGTACGGAAGATGGCCGGCACATCACTGTAGGCGAGTGGCAGCTTGTCGATGATACCGGTGAAGTCGGCCTTCGACTGATCGGAGATGCCGGTGAGCGCCTGCACTTCGGCCCGCACGATGTCCTTGAACGGAACCTTGGTCTTGGCCTTCACGGACTCGTGCATCGTGGCCCGCGCCCGCTGCTCGAGTGCCGGGACTTCGGCCACCATGGTGCGACGGTCGTCCGCGTTGCGCACGTAGTTGTTCACCGCGGTGTACAACACCGTACTAATCTCCTGCGCGGTGTTGGGGAGTGCGGTGTCCGGACAGACGGAAATGCACTCCATGCACTGCGTACAATTCTCGGGGATGTAGACCGGCGTTTCTCGCCGGGCGACATACTTGGACTGCGTCGCACCGGTGCCGGCGCTCATAATGCCGACCGACGCGAGCGCACTCGACGGCTGGTGGTATCCCAGGCCGGCGCGGAACTCCGAGTCGAACTTGGCCATCGTTTGCAACGGGGCACGCGCAAGTTGCGTGACGGGCATCGCTAAGCCGCCGCTGCCGCATGAGCCGCACCCCGCGGTCGGCGGAAAGTGGTGGTCGCCGAACGGCGCCAGCAACGGATTTCGCATCGAGGAGCTGTCGGTGTCATTCTCGCGGCCGATGGCGATCTCCTGCACCTGATCGAAGCCGGCCTCCATCACCGCCATGTTCGACTCGACAACGGCATCTCCAAAGCGTGCGAACTTCTTGACGTACTGCTTGCGGACCACGTCGTGGAACTGCGCCTCGGAGATATCGAACGTCGTGAGGAACGGCGACACCCTGAAGAAGGCGCCAAGAAACGCGTTGCCCTGCATGCGCAGTTGCAGCTCCACCTGATCGGTGGCCTTCCGGGCAATGTCGAAACCGGGCAGAATGAACACCCGGATGTTGTGCTCGATCACGAACTTCCGATGATGCGCGGGAATGCGCTGCCAGGCCACCTCCGGCGATTCACCCGACTCCCACACCAGCGAACCGCCGCGCTTCAGCCCTTCGAGCGGATTGGTGTGCGTGAACGCCTTCGGATCGCAACAGAGCACCACGTCCACGTGGTTCAACTCGCAGTTCACCTTGATCTGTGACGGGGCGACGGTGAGGTAGTAGTTGGTGGGTGCGCCCTTCTTCTCTGATCCGTACTTGGGATTGGCCATCACGAACAGCTTGTCTTCCAGAATGCCGTCCGCGTCGTACGTGGGGTGCGCTTCCGAAATAAACTTGCCGAAGTCGCCCACGATGGAGCCGAGATTCTTGCCGGTGGTGATCATCCCCCAGCCGCCGATCGAGTGGAAGCGCACGGCGATCGCGCCTTCGGGGAGCAGCGACGGCGTGTCTTTACTGATAACGGCGTACGGGTGGTCGACACCGAGCACGAAGTAGGTCTCGCCATCATCGGCGCCGCGCCCATCGGTACGACGTGATACGCCAGTGGCAAATTCGTAGGCGCCGATGGTGTGTTCCGGGCGGAAATCGCGTGACCCGATGCCGTAGGCCCCGCGGAACAGACGCGGCGTTTCATCCGGCGTGAGCGCTGCGTGCGAACCGCCGTATTTCGTGACTTCGTTGGCCTTGCCGAGGGCGACGCGAATGTCGCGCGCGAGCGGATTGTCGCCGGCCAGCCCTTCGTCGGTGCGTTCGAGAATGATGACGCGCTTCTTACCGCGCAGCGCGTTGATGACGGCGTCTTCCGGAAAGGGCCGGATGACATTGATATGGATGGACCCGACTTTCGCGTTGCGCTGGTCGCGGAGGTAGTCGCAGGCGGCTTCAATGTTCTCGGCGGCGCAGCCGAGCGACACGAACACGGTGTCGGCGTCGGCGGTCTTGTACTCGGTCACCAATCCGTACGCGCGGCCCGTGAGCTCGGCGAACTTGGTGTAGGCCTCGCCGAGCATGGGCAGGACATGCTCGTTGAAATTGTTGCGGCGGGCTACCACGCCGTTCATGTGGTGCTCCTGATTCTGCACGGGCCCGAGCAGGATCGGGTTCTTGAGGTCCATCATCTCGGGTACGCGACGGCGCGTGGGGCCGAACAGTTCGCGTTGCGCTGGTGTGGGGCAGGGGATCTGGTCGTCGGGAGCGCCGAGGAATTCGCGCAGGAACTCGGCTTCGGGCGCGATGTACATGCGCTCGCTATGGGTGGTGAGCATCCCGTCTTGGATGTTCATGCCAGGATTGAGCGCCAGCTCGGCCACGTGGCGCAGAATGATGCTCTGGTCGGCGGCCTGCTGCGCATCGCGCGCCATGAGCATGATCCACCCCGTGTCGAGCGCGGAATAGATGTCGTCGTGGGCGCAGTGCACGTTGAGGGCGTGCTTGGTGAGGGCGCGGGCGCCCACTTGCAGCACCATCGTGGAGAGCTTGCCGGGCGCGTGGTAGTACTGCTCCATCGCGTAGACGATGCCCTGACCGGACGTAAAGTTGACGGTCCGCTTGCCCGTCACCGCGAACGCGGTTGCTCCGCCTTGCGCCGCATGCTCGCCTTCGGTTTCGGCCGCGACCTTCTGCTGGCCCCAGACATTCAGCTCGCCCGTGGCGTACGATGCCTGGTAGATCTCGCCGCCTTCGGTGGACGGTGTGATCGGATAGAACACGCCGCCTTCGGTGATCCGGGTCTCGATGTACTGGGTGACAAGCTGATTCCCGCTGCAGGTGACGTGAAAGCCGGGGTACTTGTGCTTCCGTGAAGCCCGCGCCGCCGTGCCGGGCGTTGTGGCGTCGGCGGATGGGGTCGCATGGCGGGGGCCGGAACTGTCGTCGGCGCCGGTAGACTGGCTCATCGGAAGGGAGCTATCGCGCGACAAAGCGCGGGTGGACCACGCGGAAACTCGATGCGGAAACGATGCGGCCCGATGGAACGGCGCGCTAGAAGGGAGCGCTGGGTTCAGTCGAGGCAAGGCCGTTCGGTTGGTCCCGACGGTTCACGGCACAGGGAGCTGGCGGACGTCCGGTCGGCGTCCGGTCGGCGTCCGGTCGGCGTCCGGCGCTTACCGCTTTACCAGCCGATACAGACGGACTTCGGGAATCTGCTCATCGGGATCGATGTAGCGGCCCAGCACATAGTCGGCTCCGATTTCATACACCTCGAAGGCGACGGGCATTGAGATCGTGGCCAGTCGTCTTCCCTCGGGTGAAAAGATCGTCCACGGCACGTTGGGCGACGAGGCACGGGGGTAGTGCTGCACCCATACGTTTCCGGTGGCGTCGACCAGCAGGTCGCGCGTCGCCGGCAGGAATTCCGGCATCGTGATGGAGGCAAAGCGTCGCTCCAGCATCGTCCGTGCACGCTCGCCCAACTTGGCGACCTCACGCTCGCGCTCGGCATCCACATCGGACGTGGTCACGCGTACGCGCGTTGTTGGTACCGACAGCGACGGCAGCGGCTTCCCGGAAAGATCGAACACCAGCACTTCCAACCGATCGCCGAGCGCGACGTAGGCGCGCGAGGATGAGATCGCGACGCGCGGCTCGCGACCCAGCGGGAGCGGACTGTCACCATTCCCTTCGCTCCAGCGGTCGCCGCCAGCCATCGTACCTAGCGGCACGTCGAGGCTCGGGTCGGCCCGCGCGATCCAGTACTTCACGTTCGGACGATAGGCGCCGGTCTTCCTATCGCGGTCGGAGGCCCAGCCCATCGCCACAAACTTCAGCGCCGCGTTGCACGCCATGCGATACGTCGGCGTCGGGAAGCGAAATGCGCGTACGAAGGTGCCATCCAGCTGGAAGACGGAGAGCGGACCCGTGATGTCATTGGCGACGAGGACCCCGCCACACCGTAGCAGCGGCGCGAGGTAGCCGACTTCGCCGGGACCCTCGCCCTTCCGTGCATAGCGTTTCACGAGCGCGCCGGTCGGCGTAAACTCGCGGAGGGCGTAATCCGCGAGATCACCCACCGCAATGTTGCCAGTGGGCAATCGCGTGGCTCCAGCGGGAGCGGCCAGTGAGAGCTCGGCCTTCTCGGACGTACCAATACGAACCGTAGGACTCGCGCCAACGCGCCAGACCGTTGGCTGCGCAGCCGACGTAACGGGGCCGGCCAGTGCGAGGCACAGAGCAACGGAGAGCTGAGCAATCGTTGGCATCAGAATCGGAAGAAGGTCGAGGGCAACTGTGTTGAAATGCCTGACGGACGACAGACCTTACACGCCTAAACCGGCCGTTTCGAACAACGCGCACACCGCACCCGTCGGATCTTCGATCATCGCGTAGCGACCGGTGTCGCCCATGCTCCGCGTCGGCATGACGATCTTGCCACCCAGCGCGACCACATTACGCAGCTTCTCATCGAGCCCCGTCACCGTGATGTACACGATCCACTGCGGCGGAATCCCGCTATTCGCCCCTCGGGCGTGGCACACGCCGGCCTGCGGCGCGCCGTCGGCATCCATCATGAGGTAGTCGTCGTAGTCGCCCATGGTGAGCGGCATCGCCGTCCATCCGGTCACCTTCGTGTAGAAGTCCTGCAGCGCCGCCGCGTTGCGTACGGTGAGATCGACCCATCCGATGCGGCCAAGTGGGGCAGGGGTGTCGCTCATGATGCTGGCTCCGGTTGAGGTCACGCGAAGCTACGCGTATTGCACACGAGGTAGCTACGGGTAGCTTCTTGACGAGTTCCCCGTGTTCTCCCCGCCCGTTCGAGGTCATCGCATGCTTCGGTCTGCAGTCCGTGCGCTCGCGCTCCCGTCATTCTGCATGGCCGTCGTGGCCTCGACCTTTCCCTCGATTCTCCGCGCTCAGAGCACTGATTCCACGGCGTTGCTGCTCGCGCAGCTCATCCGCGCGAATAGCAGCAACCCACCCGGACATACGCAGCAGATTGCCGACATCCTCGGGCCGCTCTTTCGTGCGCGCGGATTTCAGGTGGACGTCATTCCCACACCTGACTCCGCCAAGGTGCACTTCTTTGCGCGCCTCAAAGGCAATGGATCGAAGAAGCCGCTGCTGCTGGCGGCGCACGCCGATGTCGTGGGGGTGGAGCGCGAAAAGTGGAGCGTCGATCCGTTCGCTGGCGTGATCAAGGACGGCGCGGTGTACGGGCGCGGTGCGATCGATTTCAAAGGCGGCATCGCGGTGTTCGCCCGCGCCGCGATGTTATTGGCCGATCGGAAAGTGCCGCTCGATCGCGACATCATCTTTTTAGCTGAAGCCGACGAAGAAGGCGCGCCGATGAACACGACGTGGCTCTCTCGGCAGCACTGGGACAAGATGGATGCCGAGTTTGCGCTGAATGAAGGCGGATGGATCATCAAGCGCGATGACGGCCGGGTGCAGTACGTGAGCATCTCGACATCAGATAAGCGCGTGATGGGCGTGACGCTGACAGCCAAGGGTACGAGCACGCACGCCTCCATGCCGCTTCCCGACAACGCGCTCGTCACGGTCGGTCGGGCGCTGGCCAAGCTTGGGCTGTACGAGACGCCGCTCGAGTTTACGCCGGACTCGCGCAAGTACTTCGCGACACTCGCGAAGACCAGCACCGGCGAGACGGCGCGGCTCTACACGCAGCTGCTGACTGGCACGCCGGCGCAGGTGAGCGCCGCCGACAAGTCACTCTCGCGTGATCCGCTCATCCACTCACTGATGCGCAACACGATTGCGCCGACGATCGTGGCCGGTGGTTTCCGCAGCAACGTGATTCCCGGTTCTGCCGAGGTGACGCTCAACGTACGTCTCATACCGGGCAGCGATGCGGAAGCGCTGATCACGGTTCTCGAGAAGCTCTTCGACGATCCGCTGCTGACAGTGAAGATGTCGACCGCTCTTGCACCAGCGTCGCCGGCATCGCCTGACACGTCGCTGTTGTATCGCGCGCTGGCGGCCGAGTCGAAGGCCCAGTGGCCGGAGGCCGAGGTGACGCCGTATCTGTTCCAGGCCGGCACCGATGCCGCCGCCTGGCGTAATCGCGGTATTCCGGTATTCGGTATCTACCCGTATCCCATCAGCACCGACGAGCTGCGTCGCATGCATGGGAATGATGAGCGGGTCAGTGTCGAGTCGTTACGACAGGGCACCGAGATGTTATTCCGTACCTTGAAGCGCGTGGCTGGCTCTGAGCGAGGGCGCTGACGCCGTGCTGAGCGACCCAGCAGGCCGCGTAAATGTAAATCCAGCAACGGCCTAGCTCTCCCGCGCGTAAGTGGTGGAGCCCTTGCTGGATACCTGAGCGGGGCACAATGTTCATAGAAGGTCCGCCCGTTGCGCCCCTGTGGTTCCCGCCCGGCACTGCTGTTCCCGCCCCGCCCCGAGGCTTTGGGATGAAATCTGTCGTTGCACTTGGTGCTGGCTCGCTCATACTCGTGATCGCCGCGAGCAGCGCCGATCATGTCGATGCGCCTCGCGCGTTCGTCGCGTCGTCGCCCACTCTGCTTACCGGTGTTGCCACGGCGGCGAGCGTTATCGAGCCCGCTGCGTCGGCTTCACTGTCGCGCTATCGCGCGACCCTCGATCATCTTCGGCCCAGCGTCGGTACGCGCGCGCGCACCACGCGCACGCTCGCCCCTGATGTGCTGAACGATGTCGTCAAGAAGACCTGCGCGGGCTGCCACAGCGACCAGCGCAAGATGGGCAACTTCTCGCTACAGTCGTTCGACCTGGCCACCGTCGGCGCCACATCGCCGATCATTGCCGAAAAGATGATCGGCAAACTGCGCACAGGCATGATGCCGCCGCCCGGTCGCCCGCGGCCTGCCGGTGACACGCTCGACGTGCTCACTGAGACGCTCGAACGGCAGATGGACGCGATCGCCTTGCGCAAGCCGGATGTCGGTCGTCGGTCCTTCCAGCGATTGAATCGCGCCGAGTACGAGCGCGCGGTGAAGGACTTGCTCACGATCTCTGTCAATGCCGAGTCGTGGCTCCCGCTGGATACCAAGAGCGCGAACTTCGATAACATCGCCGACGTACAGATCCCGTCGGCGACGGTGCTCGAGTCGTATCTCGACGCGGCGAGCGCCATCAGTCGCTTGGCGGTTGGTGACGCAAGGGCCAGTGTCTCGACGTCGACCTACAAAGTGTCGCGTCTCGCAAACCAGAACGGACACGAAGAGGATACGCCGATCGGAACGCGCGGCGGCACGGCCGCCACGCACTACTTCCCG
>JBBQAK010000034.1:0-15448 GCA_038316215.1 Gemmatimonadales bacterium
GGATTGCTTGGCGCCACGCCGATGCTGCCGATCGTGCCGCCGAAATATTTGTCCGTCATTGGCGCCCAATTGTCGCCGCCGTCAACCGATTTGAAGACACCGCCTCCCACAGTGCCCATCCAGTATTCCTTGGGACGGGCCACACTGCCCGCCACCGCAGCCGAACGACCGCCACGGAACGGACCGATCTCACGCCATTTGATGGCCGACAGCGCTCCGGTGTCGAAGGGGGCAGCCAGTGGTGCAATCGCCGCCGGACGTGCAGCGGCACGGGCGACAGGGCGTGCCGCTTGCGAACCGGCTGACGCACAGGGCAGAAGAACAGCGGCCGCAAGGGCCAACCGTGGGCTAAATCGTTTCACGACAACACTCTCCGTGGCTACATGAGGACAGACACTACGCTCGCGACTATTGCTCCGTATTCGCTCCGTCGCAAGACTGGTTTTCTCCTCGCCACCAAGCGTCGTGCTGACCGCTTGGTCAACCCACGGCCCACGGCCGTGGGCCATGGGTTATCCCAGAAACTTCAGTCGTCAGCCTTGCGTACGGAGATACCAAAGTGATATCACTTCAGTATCTCCCTCCACACTCGAGGTTCCGCACAATGTTTCGCGAAGTCCAAGCCCGCCCCTCTCCCGGCATCCTGATGGCTGCCTTCATCACCGTCGGCATTCTGGCCGGTGGGTTCGTCTTCTTTTCCGGCGTCCGCGGGCAAAACGTCGTCGAACTCGTGATCGGTCTGTTCATCATGGGCTTCGCGTTTCTCTGCATGCCCGGCCTCTTTACCGTCGCCCCAAATGAAGGCAAAGTCCTGACGCTGTTCGGTACCTACAAAGGCACCGCCAAGACGCCGGGACTCTGGTTCACCAACCCCTTCATGACCAAGAAGGCCGTGTCGCTGCGTATCCGGAACTTCGAGACCAACAAACTCAAAGTGAACGATGCGCGCTCGAACCCCGTCGAGATCGGTGCCATCGTGGTTTGGAAGGTGATCGATACGGCCGAAGCCACGTTCGAAGTGAACGACTACGTGCAGTACGTCGCCGTGCAGAGTGAGTCGGCGGTCCGCGCGCTGGCCTCGTCCTATCCGTACGATCACCATGGCGATGATGCCATCGCGCTCAGCACACACCCCACGGAAGTCTCCAAGGGATTGCTCGATGCGCTGCACGATCGCCTCGGCAAGGCCGGTGTCGAAGTGCTCGAAGCGCGCATCAGTCATCTGGCGTACGCGCCCGAAATCGCATCGGCGATGCTGCAGCGACAGCAGGCAAGTGCCATCGTGTCCGCGCGACAGACAATCGTGGAAGGCGCGGTCGGTATGGTGGAGATGGCGCTCGAGGCGCTGTCCAGCCGCCAGATCGTGACGCTCGACGACGAACGCAAAGCCGCGATGGTGAGCAACCTCCTGGTTGTGCTCTGCTCCGATCGCGCGGCCCAACCGGTGGTCAACACCGGGACGCTGTACTCCTGATTTCGGGAGCGACATTCCATGGCTGAGCGCAAGTCATTCCTCATTCGCGTGGACCGCGATGTGCTCGACGCCGTGCAGCGTTGGGCCAACGATGACCTGCGTAGTCTCAACGGGCATATCGAGTTCCTCCTACGGCGCGCGCTCCGGGACGCCGGGCGCACGTCGAAGCACGCACCGGCCGAACGCAACACCCCGGTCGACGATGTTGACCACGAGTCCTCTTAGCTCGCACCGATTAACTCGCACCGAGCCCGTCAATGCTCCACGTCATCTTGCATCGCACACGACGCGCCGCAGTCGTGACCCTGCTCTGCTCCGCACTCGCCCTCGCGCTCGGCGCGCTCCTCGCCACGACGGTGTTTGCCACGTCGCTACGCGCGCAAGCCGCACCCGTGTATCACTTCGTCTACCTGCGGAGCATCGACACACTCGGGACTGAAGTCGTGACGCCCGGACCGTCGTCCATCGTCGGACTGCTCACCATGCGAGGCGCGCCAGTGATTCGCTGGGAGCAGCAGCATGTCAACACCATGCCCGGGCGCCTCACGCTGTCGATTTTTGCGCCCGGCGCGCCGACCACCGGTCTCCCCACGCAAAACATCGTGGTGAACATGGTGGGCGACAGCGCGAAGCTCACCATCTCCGCGAACGGCACGACGAGCGAACAGGCGTTGCTCAGTGCGAGCGGTGCGGTCGCACTGGTCGGCAACAGCGTGCTGCATTCGGCGCTCATGGCCGATCACGCCCGTGGCGCAAAGAAGGGTTCGTTGCCGGTGTTTCTCACCAACGGCGGCCGCACGATGACCGCGACCGTCACGGAGCAGGGCGACACCACGGTGTTCTCGATCGCCGGGATGGACGTGCGCATTCTGTGGGACCCGAACGGCGGCCCGCGTGACATCGCGATTCCTGCGCAGAACCTGCGCGTGGTGCGCACCACAGCCGCCGCGGCTGGCGCGAGTGCGGCGGCTCCGATCGACTATGGCGCACCAGCCAACGCGCCCTACACGTCGGAAGACGTCGTCATTCCCACGCCGCGTGGCTACACGCTGGCCGGCACACTCACGCGGCCAAAGCGCCAAGGCACCGCCGCCACCAAAGTGCCAGTCGTGATCACCATCAGCGGCAGCGGTCCCCAGGACCGCGACTCGCGCATCAGCATCGTGCCGAACTACGCACCATTCCGCGACATCGCCGACACGCTCGGCCGGCGAGGAATTGCCGTGCTGCGCTTTGACGATCGCGGTGTCGGCGCCAGCGGCGGTGCCTCGTCGCGCGCCAAAGCCACCAGCGCCGACTTCGCCGATGACGTGAGCGCCGTGGTTGCGTATCTGCGTACACGCCCCGACATCGACCGCACCCGCATTGCGCTGGCCGGTCACAGCGAAGGGGGGTTCATCGCACCGATGGTCGCCGCCAACGACCCCACGGTACGTGCCATCGCCCTGCTGGCCGGCCCCGCCTACGCCGGTCGTCGGGTGCTCGAATTCCAAAACGAGAACGCCATCAAAGCGGCCACGCAGCTCACCGAAGCGCAGCGGGATTCGATCCGCCGCACGGTGCCGCACGGCCTGGACTCCCTCGCCGCCGCCAATAGCTGGATGGGGTTCTTTATGCGGACTGAACCTGCCGCCGCTCTCCGGCGCGTGAAGCAGCCCACGCTCGTGCTACAGGGCGATACCGACCAGCAAGTCACTCCGGAGCAGGCCGACTCGATCGCCACCGTGCTCAAGGGCAGCGGCAATAACCGCGTGACCGTTCGTCATTTTCCGGCCACGAACCACCTGTTCCTGGCTGATCCATCTGGCGCTCCCGCCGGCTACACCACGCTCAAGGACACGCGGGTGCGGCGCGAGGTGCTAGGGACGTTGGCGGATTGGATGGTGCAGGTGATGAAGTAACTGCCCAAAGCTTAGGAGGCAGTTATCGGGACCACCCGTCAGCAAACCACCGTAGCGCCCCGTTATTGTGTGTCTGCCGGTGCGCCACAACGCGCCCCCGGGCAACGTCCCCCCAAGAGAACTGAACTTCATGCGACACGCTTCACTGTCGATCGCCGCCGCCGGCCTCGTGCTCGGCGCCTGCGCCCCGAAGCCAACCCCAGCTCCGACGCCTGCACCAGCGCCTGCAGCTACCCCGACTCCGGCACCCGGCGGTCGTCCCGCCGGCGCCCCCAATCAGGGCGGAGCGCAGGGTGCCGGCGCCAACGCCGCGCAGGATCCCCAGCCGCGGCCCTACGCCACCGTCATCACACCGCGCGCCGTCACCAAGAGTGGCGTGTTCAAGGTCCACTCCGTCGGCAGCCGTCTCTATTTCGAGATCCCGCGCGCTGAACTCGGCAAGGACTACGTCATCGTCACCACGCTCGCCGGCACCCCCGACGAAATCGGCATCCGTGGGACGCAGGGTGGCAACAACCTTGTGCGCTTCGAACGCCGCGACAATCGCATTTTCGTGCGCGAAGCCGATTACCGCGACATCATCGCCGATACGGCGTCCTCGCAGAAGCTCGCCGCGGAACTGATCGGCGTGACCAAGATCCTCGCTGCGCTCAACATTGAAGCGTACGGCCCCGACAGCTCGGCCGTCGTGGAAGTCACGCGCATGTTCACCGGCGGGGTGGCCGAATATACCGCACTCGGTCGTCGCGCGACCGTCGACGCCGCGCGCTCCTATATCGATCGTTTCGCCGCGTACTCACGCAACGTGAACGTCACGGCCGTGCAGAGCTTCACCCCGCAGGGTGCTGCCCCCGGTGGCGGCGGTGGTGGTGGCGCGCCCGGTGCCGCCGCGGCGGCGCCGACGACTGAGAAGTACACCTTCTCGATCGCCAAGCTGCCCGACATCCCCATGCAGCCGCGTCTGCTCGACGAGCGCGTCGGCTACTTCGGCGTGCAGCAGCGCGACTTCTCCGGCGCCACCCAGCGCGTGGAAACCAAGCGCTACATCTCGCGCTGGCGTCTCGAGTGCTCCGACAAGAAGGTCGGTAACCTCTGCGTGCCCAAGAAGCCGATTACGTATTACCTCGACCCCGCCACGCCGTCGTGGATCAAACCGTGGATCAAGAAGGGCATCGAAGATTGGCAGGTCGCCTTCGAAGCCGCTGGCTTCTACAAAGGCATCGTCGCTGCAGAAGCGCCGACCAACGATCCCGACTTCTCTGGTGAGGACGCCACCGTCGCCATGGTGCGCTGGCTCCCGTCGTCTACCGAGAACGCGGTCGGTCCGTCGCTCAAGGATCCACGTACCGGTGAAATCATCGACGCCGACGTGCAGACGTATCTCAACGTGATGAACCTCGGTCGTTCGTGGTACTTCACGCAGGTCGGTCATCTCGACAAGCGCGCACAGAAGTTCCCGTTCCCCGATTCGCTCGCCGGCCGTCTGCTCGAGTACGTGACCGCGCACGAAGTGGGACACACGCTCGGCTTCCCGCACAACTTCAAAGCGATTTCCATGTATCCCGTGGACTCGGTGCGCTCGAAGACGTTCGTGAAGACGATGGGCCACACACCCACGCTGATGGATTACTCGCGCTTCAACTACGTCGCGCAGCCGGAAGACGGCATCGCGCTCGACGACCTGATCCCGAAGGTCGGGCCGTACGACAAGTACGCGGTGATGTGGGGCTACTCGCCGATTCCGAATGCGAAGACGCCAGAGGCGGAGAAGGCCACGCTCGACAAGTGGTCGAAGATGCAGGACACGATCCCGTGGTACCGCTTCGCCAATGACGGCGGTGCGCAGGGTGCCGACCCAGGCGAGCAGTCCGAAGCCGTGGGCGACGCTGATGCCGTGAAGGCCACGACGCTCGGCGTGAAGAACCTCAAGCGCACGATGGCCATACTGGAGTCGGCCACGGCGTGGAAGGAAGGCACCACCTACGACGATCTCGAAGAGATCTACGGCCGCACGGTCGGTCAGTGGGCCACCGAAATGGGGCACGTCGCGCGCATCATCGGCGGCGAGTACAAGCAGGAGAAGCTGGTTGGACAGAAGGGCGTGGTATGGCAGAACGTGGAGCCCAAGCGTCAAAAGGACGCCCTCCAGTTCCTGCTCGACAACGCCTACACCACGCCAACATGGCTGCTCGACGAGAGCATCCTGCGAAAGATCGAAGCGAGCGGCAGCTTGAGCCGTGTGGGTAACGCGCAGGCGCGCTCACTGGCGTCGGTGGTCAGCAACGACCGCCTCGCCCGCATGGTCGAGATGGAAGCGATGGCCACGTCCAAGAGTGACGTGTATCCGGTGGCCGACATGCTCACCGACCTCCGCCACGGACTGTGGAAGGAAATCGACACCGGCGCGCCGATCGATGCCTTCCGTCGTCGCCTACAGCGCGTGTACCTCGAAGCGATGGCGAGCAAGATCAATCCGCCCACCGCATCGGCTGCACCGCAGGGACCTGGTGGTGCCCGTGGCGGCGCGGCGCCGGTCTCGACCGCGGATTTCCGACCGATCCTCAAGAGTGAAATGCGCGCGCTCGACGCCAACCTTGCGACGGCGATCGCCAAGACCGGCGATCGCATGAGCAAGGCGCATCTCGAAGATGCGCGCGATCAGATCGCCAAAATGCTCGACCCGAAGAACTAACCAATCGGTGTGATTGCGGGGTGTGCACGGCCGAGCTTACGAGGCCGCGCACACCCCACCATCGACGATGGCCTTCGGCATTCGGCCGCGGGTAAAGAGATTGGTGCGGCGACTGCCCGCCACATCGCACTGCACAATATTGACCTGGTCGGCGTGCAACTCGACCAACATTTGATTGCCCAGCCGCAGCGGTGCCGTGCGCGGAGAGGCGGCAATGCGAAAGCACAGCACGTACGCGTCTTGCATGCGCTTCACACCGCACGATTGCAGCACGAAATGCACGCCGGACGCACTCGCGATGCCCATGCGCGCCGTCGCGTACGCCAGGAGTTCAGGCACGCGTACTGACGAATCAGCGGGCGGCGTACGTCCACTGAACCGCGCCACAGACGCCGACAGGTCGTCGGCGAACGCCCGCACGGTCAGCGTATAGCCCCCTGCATCCGCCGTCACGGTGGTGTGCGTCGTGTGAATCGCATGCGCCCGCGCCGTCGATGACAGGCCCAGGCTGAACAGCAGAAGTATCAAGCAGCGCTTCATCGCGGAAATCGTTGCCATGCCCACCCCGTTGCGATCAGTGTGATACTCAGCGACACGGCGAACAGTCGGAGCGGAAATGGGTCGCGTGAGGGCGCCGCGATGGAGAGTCCGCGATCGACCACACGAAACAGGACGGCGGTCGCCGCCAGTACCACGATCTGTCCGGCCTCGATCCCGACGTTGAATCCCAGCAGGGGTACCGCGATCGAATCGAGGAAGAGACTGCGCAGATACCCCGCAAAGCCGGCGCCGTGCACCAACCCGAACACCGCCGCGAACAACACCCGATGCTTGGAGAATGTGCCCTCGGCCGCCCGAGCACGTTGCACGATGTTTTCGATGCCCGTCGCAATAATCGTGAGCGGGATCAGAAACTCGACGAGGCGTGACGGGAGTACCAGCACATCGGTGACGGCCAACGCCAGTGTGATGGAGTGTCCGACCGTGAACGCGCTGATCACCCACAGCACCTGACGCCAGTCTCGGCTGCGATAAATCGCGGCTAATACCAACAGAAAGAGCACGTGATCGAATGCGTCGAGGGCGACGATGTGCTGAAAGCCAAGAAGCGCGAAGCTCAGGAGTTCGGAGAACATCTATCGCCTCGCGGTTACAACCGCGGGTGCGGTCGCGATCAACGCCGCGTGCTTTTGAAGCAGCGGATCTGTGGTCTCGAACCGTAGCGCCCTGGCCATCATCGCTCGTGCCTCGTGGTAACGTCCGGCGCGGTACAGCGCCCACGCCGCCAGGTCATAGCCATACACATCCCGGCGCGTCTCCAACTCGGTCAGGGCCCGTGTCAAGACTTCCGACACGTTCTGCTGCTGATCAAGGAGATAGAGACCCCAGGCACGATCGTAGGGCCCACGTTGCGCCGACGCGACCACGGCGAGGGTCTGCGCGTATTCACTCGCTTTCGCGCTGTCGCCGCGCTGCGTGAAGGCGTTCGCCAGCAAGCCAAGCGTGGCAGGATCCAACCGCACGGCCATCGCACGCTCTCCCCATGCGATAACCGCGTCGGGTTTCCCCTGCTGGTCGGCCAGTCGCGCCATCGCGGCCAATAGTCGTGGGTCCTCATCATCGAGTGCCAGCCCGGCGCGATACGCCTGCGCGGCATCGCGCGCGCGCCCAGCGCGAAGTTCAAGATCACCCACCCGCAGATGAAACCACGCCTTGGTTTCTGTCGACAGATCGCGACGAGCGAGGGCCTCCTCGCGCGCGGCGTGCAGCACACGTCGTGCTTTTTCCACATGGTTCGTGAGCTCTAGCCAACGCGCCAGCCGTGGCGCGATCGAGAGGCCGGAACGCGCCGTCCACACCGTGTTGAACATCGCCGATGCCGTAGAGTCGTCACCAACCTCCATGGCGACTTCACCAAGCAGTGCGCGATACGCCGGCTGCTCGGGTTCCCATTCTACCAGTTTGCGCGCGACATCCATTGCTTCGGTAAAACGGTGCTGCGCCAACAGCGTATTCGTCAAGGTCACCGCCGTCGCGGCGTTACGTCGGGTTCGCTTGGCGAGCGATCGACGCGCGAGTGCCTCCGCTTCGAGATACTCGCTGAAGGATCCGCTCTCGCGCGCCTTCTGCATGTGCAGCGCCGACAATTGGCCCATGGCCACGGCACTGATCGGATCCGCCGCCAGCGCCTGACCCCATACATCAATCTGGACATCCCGCGACGCCCGTTCTGCTTCACGAGCAACGGCGCGGAATGCCTGCGCTGATGATGTGGCCGTGGTCGTCGAGGGCACGTCGAGATCCACGCGCATGGCGCTTTGGGACGCAATGCCACCGATGCCGGCGATCGTGATACCGATCGCTGCCGACCACATCATCAGCTGGCGATTCATCGCGCCGCTTCGAGATACGGGAAGGTCGTGCCGTAGGTACGGACTGACGTACTCACATTGTCCGATGTCAAACCCGCAAGCACCGATGCCGATGGATCCAACAGATTGCCGAACGTAGCCGTGAGACCCGCATCAACAACGTCGTCCTTGAGATTGCGGCCACCGTAACCGTTGGCCAGCGCCCAGCTCAGCCACCCCGAGGTCGTCGGTGCGCGATTCGGGAACACCATCAGCATGTCGGGCACGAGCACGGCGCCGAGCGTGGTGCCGATCGCGTTGCCGCGATTAAAGGCGTCGGTGAACGCCTTGATCTTGATTCGGAAACCGTTGGTGATATCGGTCGACGGCGCCGTCGTGTTGTGCAGGCCGTGGTCGCGCTTGGCGAAGAAGACTTCGCTCACCAGCGGATTGCCGAGACGCTCGACCTGTGAGTACACGCGAACGGTAGTACCATCGGGACCGGTCATCGTATTGCCGTTGTTGTCATCGCTGCAGGCAGCGAACAACGGAAGGACCAGCGCCACAGCGAACAAGCGAGTGGCAAGGGGGCGAAGCATGCGCGGGACTCCGTGAGAAGTGAGAGAGGTGTTCATCGGCTGATCGTGCCCCAGACGCCGAAGCTGGCGGTCGCGGCCGTGTTCGACTGCAGGAGGGCCTTCGGCAGTTCAATTGCAATCGCCAGCGTATTGAACGGGCGGAGGAAGTCGACACCAGGCGTGCGGAACGCGGTGGCCGTCGGAGTGGCCGGTCCCGACAACGGGCCGGTAGACGGGCGACGATCGGGAACGATGTTGAAGAACTGTTCGAGGTCGATCACAAACGGATCGGCCTTGATGCCGGTGAACACCTGCGTGCCGGTGGCCGAGCCGCCGATCGTACCGACGGTGCCAGTCACGACCGGACCCGTCGTGACGAGCGCCGACTTCGTGCCGGTCATCGTCGGGGCAACCGGTCCACGAACCGTGTACTTCTGCGCGGCGCCAACGCCGCCGTCGAATGTCACCTGGAACACCAGGTCTTCGATCGCATCGCCACTGTTGTCAACCTTGAGTTGATACAGGAGGTCTGGGTCGAAGGATGCCGTCGTACCGGCGATCGGGCTGGATGTAGTGAGGATGAGCGCGATGCGATCGGCCGACGAGCCGGGGAACGCGTACACATCATTGATATCCATGCGCGGATTCAATTCGACTTCCGGCGTGTCCTGATGATCCGATGCGTAAACCGCACCGGCCGCACCGAGCGAGCCGACGGCGGCGACCAGTGCTACGACGCGGGTAGCGCGTCGGGAGAGAAAGGAAAGATCCACAGGGAGGTCCTGGTTTGATGAGGAGGCAGGCACAGTCTTGCACTGGCCGACACAGGTGCTACGGCAGTCGCCGCCAGCTGGATCTCTCGAACGTGATCGGATGTGTCATCACGGTTTCCGGATCGGACGAGCGCCTACGCCGCGATCAATCCAGACACCACCCGCGGGCGTACTCATGCATGTCCGCACGTATGGCCGCCCCCATCCGCCCATCGCACATGCCCCGCCCTTACTTGTCATTCCCTTGTGGATTTACTGTGGCGCTCGCACTCGTTCCGTGGTTCGGCACAGCGGACGTTCAGGCGCAACAAGCGCGTGACTCGGTCCGCGCCGACTCACTGGCGAGACCCACACTGCAGACCGTACGCATCCGCGGCCGCATCGACGATCTCATTGGCGTCGCCAGCTCGGCTTCCCAAGGGCGTGTGGGACGCGCCGATCTTCGTCTGCGTCCGTTGCAGCGCGAGGGTGAATTGCTCGAGGCCGTCCCCGGCATGATTCTCACGCAGCACAGCGGAGACGGTAAAGCGAATCAAATGGTGGTGCGCGGCTTCAATCTCGACCATGGCACGGACTTTCAGACGCGAATCGAGTCGATGCCCCTCAACCTGCCCACACACGGGCATGGACACGGCTACACCGATCTGAATCCGCTTATTCCCGAGTTCGTCGATCATCTCGACTATAAGCTCGGACCGATGTACGCCGAGCTTGGCGACTTTGGCAGCGCTGGCGGCGCCACATTGCATCTCACCCGCGCGTTGCGAGCGCCGGTCGCCTCGTTGGAAACAGGCGCCTTCGGCTTCCGACGCACGGTTCTTGGTGCGGGGGCCACGTCTGGTCGCAGTCAGTGGCTCATTGGCGGCGAAGCGAAGCGCTACGACGGGCCGTGGGAGCAACCGCAGCGATTGGGCAAATACAGCGGTTTGGCCCGATGGACGTGGACCGGGGGGCGTGACGAGTTCTCACTATTGGCGTTGGGTTATGCCAATCGCTGGAATGCCACCGACCAGATTCCTTCGCGCGCAGTCGCGTCCGGCGCCATCGGGCGATTCGGACAGATTGATCCAACCCTCGGCGGCGATGCCCAGCGTCAGAGTCTCTCGCTCGCGTGGACCCGCGCGCAGCGTCGCGGCAAGCTGTCAGTTGATGCGTTCGTGGTGCGCCACGACCTCAATCTGTTTTCAAACTTCACCTACTTTCTCGACAACGCGGCAGGTGGCGATCAGATCAATCAGACCGATCGTCGTACCGTAGGCGGCGCAAATGTCGAGCTTACGCGCGTGAGCATCGTATCCGGTGTCGCCCACTTGCTGCGTACCGGTGTGCAATTGCGCGGTGACAACATCACGAATGCGCTCTATCGCAGCGATGCGCGCGTGCGCGGTGATACCGTGCGCCGCGACAACATCGACCAAGGCAGCGTCGGTGGCTATGCCAGTCTGGAATCACGATGGCGTCCTCGCCTGCGCACCGTACTTGGTGTGCGGCAAGACGGGTATGCGTTCTGGGTGCAGAGCAACGACATCCGCAACAGTGGCTCGCGCTATGCGACAATCAGCAGTCCGAAGGCATCGCTGATTTTCTCTCCAGTAAGCGGCACCGAACTGTATGTGGGCACCGGATTGGGCTTTCACAGCAACGATGCGCGTGGCACGACGATTCGCGTCGATCCGCTCAGCGGAGATTCGGCCACGTCGGTCAGCCCGCTGGTACGTTCGCGCGCCGCCGAGTTGGGTGTGCGCACCTCGCGCGGCGAGTGGCTGCGTACCACCGCATCCTTATGGACACTTGATCTCGACAGCGAACTGCTATTCGTGGGCGACGCCGGCACCACGGAGGCGTTGGGAGGTACGCGTCGTGTTGGTATCACCATGGCGAACTACTTCAAGCCGGTGCGCACGCTCAGCGTCGACACCGATGTCTCGTTCACGAGGGCGCGGTTCGCCGATGTCGGCAGCGACGCCGATCGCATTCCCGGCGCCCTCGAACGCGTGATCACAGCCGGTGCTACGTGGGAGCCCCTTCCCGGCGTCCACGCCGTGGCGCGTCTGCGCCATTTCGGCGCCAGCGCTCTGGTAGAGGACAACAGCGTGCGCGGTACGCCAACCACACTGGTGAATCTGAGTGTCGGCGGCACCATTCGCGGCACGCGAATCACGGCCAGCCTGCTGAACGCGGGCAACGCCCGCTCAAATGACGTCCAATATTTCTACGCGTCTCGCCTGGCCGGTGAATCGGGGTCTGGTGTGGCCGATGTCCACGCGCACCCCGTTGAACCGCGAATGTTACGACTAGGTATCTCCCGCGGCTTCTAGCTAGACTCAGGATGAGTCCGCCGAATGAGCGGGCGTCCCCTCCTTTTTCCGATCAGGACTAATGCGCTTTCGCTCCCTCCCGCTGGCCGCGGCAGGGCTCGCGCTCGCAGCGTGTCAGCCGGCCAAGAAGCCGACCCCCGCTCCGACGCCCGCCGCTCGCCCAGCCGCTCGCACTGCTACGCCGACCCCCGGTCAGCCAACGCCCGGTCAGCCAACGCCCGGTCAACCTCCCGCCGGTGGACTCCCCGCGGGACTTCCTGCCGGTCTCGCCGGACTCGCGGGCCAAGGCGGTGACCCGAATCCGCGGCCGTACGCCACCGTCATCACGCCGCGCGCCAAGACCAAGACCGGTGTCTTCGCCGTGCACCAGGTGGGATCGCGCCTGTATTTCGAAATCCCCGCCGCTCAGGTGGGTAAGGATTTCGTCATCACGACCGTCCTCGCCGGCACACCTGCCGGCATCGGCATCAACGGCACGCTCGGCCCCGACCGCGTGATCCGCTTCGAACGCCGCGAGAATCGCGTGCTTATTCGCGACATCAACTTTAGAAACGTCGCGACCGACAGCATGCTGTCCACGCGCAAAGCCATGGCGCTGATCGAGTTTTATCCGATCATCGCCGCGCTCAACGTCGAAGCGTACGGCAAGGACAGCGCGCCGGTCATCGAAGTGACGCGCATGTTCACCGGCGGCGTGCAGGAGTTCGCCGCCGGCGGACGTCGTGCCGCCGTCGATCCCTCGCGCTCGTATATCGAAAAGTTTGCAGCCTTCACGCGCAACGTGAACGTGGCCGCCACGCAGACGTTTACCCCGCAGGGTGCCGGTGGCTTGCCGGGGATTCCAGGGCTCAACCTCGGTGGCGGTAGTGCCACGACCGAAGCGTATACCTTCTCAATCGTGCGCCTGCCCGACGAGCCGATGATGCCGCGCTTCATGGATGCGCGCGTTGGGTACTTCGGTCCGACCCAGTCCGATTTCGGATCGGCCGAAAAGCGCGTGCTGCCGCGCCGCTACATCTCGCGCTGGCGCCTCGAATGCTCCGACCAGAAGGTCGGGAACCTCTGCGTGCCCAAGAAGCCGATCACGTATTACGTCGATCCCGCGACGCCCGACTGGCTCAAGCCGTGGATCAAGGCCGGCATCGAAGAGTGGCAGGGCGCGTTCGAGCAGGCTGGCTTCGCCAAGGGCATCGTGGCCGGCGTCGTGCCGAACGATCCCGACTTCTCTGGTGAAGACGCGTCGGTCGCCATGGTGCGCTGGCTACCGTCGCCCGTAGCCAATGCCGTCGGACCGAGCACGGTCGATCCGCGCACCGGCGAGATCATCGACGCCGACGTGCAGATGTACCACAACATCATGGACCTCCAACGCGATTGGTACTTCTCGCAGGTGGGCCATCTCGACAAGCGCGCGCAGACGTTCCCGTTCCCTGATTCACTCATGGGACGCCTCGTGCAGTTCGTCGCCGCCCACGAAGTCGGCCACACGCTCGGCTTCCCGCACAACTTCAAGGGCAGCTCGATGTACCCGGTCGACTCCATCCGCAGCAAGACGTGGGTCGCGAAGATGGGACACTCGCCGTCGATCATGGACTACGCGCGCTTCAACTACATCGCGCAGCCGGAAGACGGCATCCCGCTTGGCGATCTCGTGCCCAAAGTGGGCCCGTACGACGTGTTCGCCGTGAAGTGGGGCTACACGCCGATCGCGGGCGCCCGGAAGCCGGAAGACGAGAAGACCACGCTCGACGCCTGGGCCCGAATGCAGGACTCCGTGCCATGGTATCGCTACGGCGGTAGTCAGGTCGATCCCGGCGAGCAGTCGGAGGCGATCGGTGATGCCGATGCCGTGAAGTCCACGCGCCTCGGCTTCAAGAATCTGCGGCGTATTGTGGACCTCGTCGTCCCCGCCTCGACGACCGACAAGACCGCCGACTACTCGCTGCTCCGAGCCACCTACAGTGGCGTGCTGAATCAGTGGGCGACCGAAGCGCAGCACGTGACGCGCGTGGTCGGTGGCCTCGACCGACAGGAAAAGGCCGTCAGCCAGAGCGGGCCGGTGTGGACGATGGTGCCGCGCGCGCGACAGAAGGACGCCGTGAAGTTCCTGAACGACGAAGTGTTCACCACGCCCACCGCGATGATCAAGCCGGACATCCTTCGGAAATTCGAGTCGGACGGCAACATCAATCGCATCGGCGGCGCGCAGGCACGCACCCTGTCATCGCTGGTGCAAAACGCGAAGCTGCAGCGCATGGTGGAATACGAGGCGATCGCCTCGAACAAGGCCCAGGTCTATACGCTGGGTGAGATGCTCACGGATCTCCGGAAAGGACTCTTCAGCGAGATCTACAGCGGCAAGCCGATCGACGCCTATCGGCGTCGCCTGCAGGCCACGTATCTCGAGGCCATGGCGTCCAAGATCAAGCCGCCCGCCCCGACGGCCCAGGAAGCGGCGCTTGCTGCGGCCTTCGGTCAGGCCATCGTGAACACGCGCGATTTCCGCCCGTTGCTCAAGGACGAGATGCGCACGCTCGATCGCGAGCTGGCGGCGGCCGTTGGACGTTCCAGCGACCGCACCACCCGCGCCCATCTGCTGGACGCCCGCGATCAGATCAAGGCGATGCTCGACACCGACAAGTAGCCTGGCGTTGACGTTGGTCGAAGGTCGAGACGGGGCGGTCGCGCGAACAGCGCGGCCGCCCCGTTTGGCTTTCATTCGGGCCAAAGCTGTAACCACCGCCTGCACATAGACGTAAATTCCTCCATATGTCATTGCACACTGAATCCGCCCCCGGCGAAGTCGCCCCGGTCAGATCCGCCCTCCGCGGCCAATATGAAATCCAGCGGGAGCTCGGGCGCGGTGGCATGGGGATCGTGTTGCTGGCCCGCGATGAGCGGCTCGACCGGCTGGTCGCCCTCAAGGTGCTGCCACCGCAATTGGCGGAGCAGGCGGAAACCAAGGAGCGCTTTCTGCGCGAAGCGCGCATGGCGGCGCAACTCTCACATCCCAACATCGTGCCGGTCTACCGGGCCGACGAGATCAACGGTTTCGCCTTTTTCGCGATGGGCTTTGTGGAAGGCGAGACGCTGGGCGAGCGGATCCGGGATCGTGGCGCGCTGCCCGCCGCCGAGGTGGTCCGGGTACTGCGCGAAGTCGCCTGGGCGCTCGCCTATGCGCACGCCCGCGGCATCGTGCACCGGGATGTGAAACCCGACAACATTTTGCTCGAACGCGGGTCGGGCCGATCGGTCGTGACCGACTTCGGTATCGCCCGATCGGACTTCAACCCGGCGCTCACTCAGGACGGGTACGTGTTGGGCACCGTCCATTTCATGAGCCCCGAACAGGCCAGCGGCG
>JBBQAK010000464.1:0-2600 GCA_038316215.1 Gemmatimonadales bacterium
CTACCCGATCGACACCACCCGGATCGTGCTCACCGGACATTCCGCTGGCGGACACCTCGCGCTGTGGTTGGCCTCCCGCCACACACTCGATCGGTCCAGCCCGCTGTTCGGCGGCACGCCGCTCCGCGTGCGCGGGGTGGTCTCGATTGGCGGTATCGCGGACCTGCGTGAGTTCTACGGCCGCGAGCAGAACACCTGCGGCAACCCGGCCGTCGAGTCGCTGTTGGGCGGCGCCCCCGACAGTGTACCCGCACGCCTGCGTGAGGCCTCACCGATCGAGCGGCTGCCACTTGGCGTGCCGACGGTGCACATCGCCGGCGATCGGGATTTCATTGCGCCCGTGGCCGTGCGCGAGGCCTATGCGACCGCCGCCAGAGCACGCGGCGACAGCGCCCGGGTCGTCACGATTGTCGGCGACGGCCACTTCGAAGCGATGACGCCGTACAAGGCGGCTGGCCGCGCCGTCATCGACGCCATCCGCGCCATGCTCGACCTGGCGCCGTCCGCGCGCTGAGCGCGGGGACGCCCCCTCGGGAGCGGGCGCTGTCGCCGGATCGCCACTCTGGTGGCATCTTGCAGCATGTCCACCGACGAGCAGCGCCTTCGGCGTGCCTTAGCCGATCGATACACGCTGGAGACCGCGATCGGCGCCGGAGGTATGGCGACCGTGTACCTCGCGCGCGACGTCAAGCACGGTCGCGAAGTCGCGATCAAGGTGCTTCGCCCCGAAGTGGCCGGCGTGCTTGGTGCCGATCGATTTCTTCGCGAAATCGCGGTGACCGCCAGTCTCGAGCACCCGAACATTCTGCCGCTCCTCGATTCGGGAAACGCGGACGGGCTGTTGTTCTACGTCATGCCGCTCGTGAAGGGCGAGTCGCTGCGTGATCGACTGATGCGCGAACGGCAGTTGCCGGTCGACGAGTCGCTGCGCATCGTCGCCCAGGTGAGTGCGGCGCTCACCTATGCGCACAGTCGCGGGGTGATTCACCGCGATGTGAAGCCCGAAAACATTATGCTTTCGGAGGGGCAGGCGCGCGTCGTCGACTTCGGTATCGCCCGGGCGTTGTCCACGGTGTCTGGGCAGACGATGACCGGTACCGGCATGATCGTAGGTTCGCCCGCGTATATGAGTCCCGAACAGGCGGCCGGCGAGCGTGAGGTCGATGGCCGGAGTGATGTGTACGCCACCGCCTGCGTGCTGTACGAGATGCTGGCCGGCGTGCCACCGTACGCTGGACCAACGGTGGAGAGTTTGCTGCGGCAACATCTCATCTCGCCACCGCCCGACGTGCGCCGGCTGCGTCCCACCGTGCCTCCGTCAATCGTCGCCGCCGTCACGCGCGCGTTGGCGAAGGCCCCGGCCGACCGCTTCGCCTCTCCCGCCCTGTTTGCCGCCGCGCTTTCGTCCTCGAACGACACGCCGCCGCCGAAGGCGGAGGTCGCAGCGCTCGCGCATGGCGGACCGCCGTCCACGGCGGCAATGATGCCACGACGCCGATGGAGCTTGGCCGCCGTCGTTGGCGCGATGCTGGTGGTCAGCGCCATTTTCGCCCTGCGCGCGGTCCGCGATCGTCGACCCGTTGATCCGGCCGCCAAACCGCGGGTGGCGGTGCTGCCATTCCGCAACATCGGCGGCGCCGACGACGAGTACTTCGCCGACGGCATCACCGAGGAGATCACCTCACGCCTCAGCACCATCTCGGGGATCAGCGTCGTTTCCCGCACCACGGCGCTCACCTACAAGGGTACCACCAAGCCGCTGCGAGACATCGCGCGTGAACTGGGCGTCGCGTACATCCTCGAGGGCACCGTGCGTACCGAGCGGCTGGCCGACGGCAGCGGGCAGATGCGCGTCACGCCGGAGCTCATGCCCGCCAATAGCGATTCGCCCATGTGGACGGATCGCTTCACGGTCAGCATCGCACCAGGCGCGCTCTTCACGGTGCAGGCGCAGATCGCCGAGCGGGTCGCGAACGCGTTCAATGTCTCGCTCGCCGCCGGTGAACGTGCGGCGCTGACGCGTGAGGAAACCAAGAGCACCGACGCCCACAACGCCTTCCTGCAGGGTCGCTTCAGCCAGACGCGTTCGAGCGAAGCCGGATTGGCCGATGCCATACGCTACTTCGAATTGGCAACCGCCGCCGACTCGACCTACGCGCGGGCTTGGGCCGGTCTCGCGAGCGCCTATGCGTCGGCTCCGTACTTTCCAGACGCGGCGATTGCCGACTCGGTCGCGTTTGACCTGGCCGAGCGCTACGCACGACGCGCGATCCGGCTCGACCGTACGCTGGCCGACGGCTATGTGGCGTTAGCGTCCGTGCTGTCCGCAGGGCGCTGGCAATGGGCGGACGCCGATGCCGCCCTTCGGACGGCGCTGACGCTCGATCCGGACAACGCCCGCGTCCTCGCGAGCCACAGCGAACTCTTGATCGCGCTGCATCGATACGACGACGCGTTGCAATCGGCGGATCGTGCCATGCAACTCGAGCCCGCGTCGTCGGACTTTCGGCACGAGTACGCCACGGCGCTGGCGGCGGCCGGTCGAGTCGATGAGGCGATCACCAACGAACGGATCGTGCTCGCCGCGAATCCGAACTTTG
>JBBQAK010000393.1:0-3803 GCA_038316215.1 Gemmatimonadales bacterium
CGTCCTGCGTGAGCGGCGCGTTGGCCGCGTCGCTGCGCGTGAGCGGGCTTCCAAGCAGACCGCCGCCCAGCCAGCCGAAGATGTTGTTGTCGTTGTCCGGCAGATCAATCGCACTCTGCGTGAGGCCAAGCCCAACGTCGACGTTGAGTTTCGAATTCGCCACGTAGTTCGCGTTGGTGCGAACGTTATAGCGATTGTAGCGATTGTTCGGCAACGTGCCCGACGTGTTGTCCGAACCGTAAGAGAGGTTGTAGCCGTAATTCTGGCCGCCGCCGCGGGCGTTCCAGTTGATCACGCGCGTGTCGCCCTTCCGGAACGCACCAACCCGTCCGAGCGGGTTGTCGCTGACGAGGGCGCCGACGGCGAGTCCGCGGCAGAGCGGATTGGTACTGGTCGCCGCCACGGTGGTGGCCGTGCACGCGGCGTAGTTGTCGGGCGGGGTGTAGTTCGCGAGTTCCGACGAGCCGACTTCGAGGCGGAGGTTCTGCTGGAAGTTGGACGAACCCGCCCGGCCTTTCTTGGTGATGATCTGGATCACGCCGGCCGAGGCGTCGGCGCCGTACAGCGTGGCGGCGGCCGGACCCTTCACGACTTCAATGCTTTCGATCTCTTCCGGATTGATGTCGTTGAGGCGATCGAACTGCTGACCGCTCTGGCCCGATCCGATGGATCCTTCGTTGATGCGCACGCCGTCGATGAAGAGCAGCGGCTGATTTGACAGGTTGATAGACGACGCGCCCCGGATGCGGATCTGCGTGGCCGTGCCTGCCGAGCCTGACTGTGAGCTGAGGGCGACGCCCGGTACGCGCGACTGCAACAGGTTCGCCACGCTGGTGATCGGCGCGTCCTTGATGATATCGGCGGCCTTCACCGACGCCACGAGAGCGGCCTGCGCCTTCCGCTCCTGGTTGCCGGCGGTGCCCGTTACCACCACTTCCGACAGGTTGATGACCGACTGCGCCATCTTGATGTTGAGCGTGGCGGTCTGTCCGGCTGCCACGAGCACGCTGTCGCGCGACGCCTTATACCCAAGCCGGAATACAGAGACGCCGGTGCGGCCGGGCTTGACGTTGGTGAGGCGGTACTCACCGTCTTTGTTCGTCTGCGCTTCAAACGTCGTTCCCGCAATCACCACACGGGCATCGGCGATGGGGCGCGCAGTGGCGGCGTCGGTCACTGTGCCGCTGATCGTTCCAGTCTGTGCCACCAGCGTGCGTGACGGGACTGCGACCAACAGCACGGCGGCAATGACGGCTAAGCGACGTATGATCGCTCGGTGAAACATCAAGACTCCTTCCGATGTGAATGATGAACAGGCCGTGTGCACCTCACACGCGTCCCAGGTGCGAACCCATTTCCCGAGATGGGGAAAATATCTCTCAGCTTTGAGGTATTTTCCACTCTATTAGGGACGGAAAGTGGCAATTCAGCGCTAAGATTATGCAATTCAGCCCAAAGTCTGGCCGCTCAGCTACACTCGCCTGGGATAAGACGCGTGGGCATGTTCGGTTCTTCTCCCTCCCGAGGCAGCCACAGGTGTCTGCGAATTTCGACGTGATCGTCGCCGGTGTCGGCGGCATGGGTAGCGCCGCTGCCTGTCACCTGGCGGCCCGTGGTCTGCGCGTCCTCGCGCTCGAGCAGCATGACCTCGGCCACGGCTTCGGCTCGTCGCACGGGCTCACTCGCATCATCCGGTTGGCCTACTTCGAGGATCCCTCCTACGTGCCGCTCTTGAGGCGGGCTTTCGCGCTGTGGCGGGAGTTGGAATACGGGCTCGACGAGCCGCTGCTGCACGTGACGGGTGGGCTGGACGTGGGATTCGCGGGCAGCCTGGTGTTCGAGGGCTCGTTGCGCAGTTGTCGCGCGCATGACCTCCCACATGAGGTGCTCGACGCCACCGCGCTCGCCGCGCGCTTTCCCGGCTGGCATCCCGCGCCGAACATGATGGCGGTGTACCAACCCGATGCGGGGTTTCTCACGCCGGAGCGCTGCATTCACGCGCACGCCGATCGTGCGCGGCAGCACGGCGCCGAGATTCACACCCGCGAAACGGTACGCGGATACACCGCAAGCGGCGGCAGCGTACAGGTGCGCACCGATCTCGGCACCTACCAGGCCGCACAGCTCGTGTTGACCGCTGGCCCGTGGATGGCGGACCTTGCTCCCGCACTGAAGCCACTGCTCGCACCAGAGCGCCAGGTGCTCGGCTGGTTCGACATTGCCGACCGCGCCCGCTTCGCGCCTTCAGCTTTTCCGGTATTCGTACTCGAGGCTGCAGAGGGCGTTTACTACGGTTTCCCCGAGTACGGTGTGCCAGGATTCAAGATCGGGCGCTACCATCATCGCGAGGAGCGGGTTCATCCCGACACGATGGATCGTACCGTGCATGCGGTCGACGAAGCGGTGCTGCGCGACGCCGTCGCGCGTTACTTCCCGGAAGCGAACGGCGCCCTGCAGTCGTCGGCGGCGTGCATCTTCACGAATACCCCCGACGAGCATTTCATTATTGATCGGGCGCCCGACGCGCCCGAAGTGCTGTTGGTTTCACCGTGCTCCGGCCACGGCTTCAAGTTCTGCAGTGTGATCGGCGAGATCTGCGCCGACCTTGTGCAGCATGGCACCACGTCGCACGACATTGCCTTGTTCGGGCTGGCGCGATTTGTTGATCGCGCGGGTTAGCCCCACAGTGCGGACGACGGTGGCTGCATGACGCCGTTGGTGAACGTGATCGCATGCTCGCGATCGCGGGCCTGCAGCAGCGGGCCGTCGAGATCCACGTAGCCACAGCGCTGGCCGATCAGAAACCCGGGTGCCATGCCAAGCGATGTGCCGCACATGTTGCCGACCATCAGCTGCAGCCCGTGCGCACGCGCCTCATTCGACATCTTGAGCGCTTCGGTGAGCCCACCACATTTATCGAGCTTGATGTTGATGAACTGATAGCGTCCGAACAGATCGGCGAGTGATTCGCGATCGACGCACGACTCATCGGCGGCCAGCGGCAGCGACGCGTGCAACCCGTTGAGCTGCGCATCTTCAAAGCGCGGCACCGGCTGCTCGACCATCTCGACGCCGAGCGCGGCGAGGCGTGGGAGCACACGCTCCAGCAGATCGCGCGTCCACGACTGATTCGCGTCGACGGCGATGCGCGCTGTCGGATGTTCTTCGCGTACCCATCGCACGACATCCACGTGACGATCCGCATCACACTTGAGCTTGAGCAATGGATAGCCGCGGGCCGCGCGCGCTTTCCGCCGCGTGTCTGATTCCGTACCAAGGCCGAGTGTGAACACGGTGGTCAGCGGATGCAGCTCCGGCAGCGCTGCGTACCGCCAGGCGGGGATGTTGGATTGCTTGGCGCGCAGATCCCACAGCGCACAGTCGATCGCATTGCGAGCACCGCCCGACGGGAGCAGTTCCTGCACGGCCTGCAGCGTGGCGTCGTTCACTACGTCGCTCGGCGCAGCGGCCACGACCAGCGGGAGCACAGCTTCAATCTGCGACTGCAGGAGTTCTGGCGTTTCGCCGTCGTAGTCCACGCCCGCCGCTTCCGCGCGACCGACGTTGCCGGCGCTGTCTGTGAGTGTGAGCACGACCAGCGGGATCGCGGTCATCACGCCGCGCGCAATCTCGAACGGCTCGACGAGCTCCCAGTGCTCAATCGCGACGGCGCCGGTAATCATAGGTTGCTCAGGACGCACAGCCGCACCCCGCGTCGCCACCGACGTATACGTGGCACGCGGCTGGGGCCGGGGCCGGCATCAGACGGCGGAATGGGTGCGGAGCCGTAGACGGGCATGGTC
>JBBQAK010000423.1:0-3424 GCA_038316215.1 Gemmatimonadales bacterium
GGAAGTTCCCGGTAGTAGCTGCCAGGAAGGCTCTCACGTACCTCCAGCAGGTGTTCTTGCACGACATGATAGTTGTCGAGCAGCCACTCCGCGGCGGGGCCGGCGTCGACGCCTTCCTCACCGGCCCGTAGGAGGCGCGCATGCGCGTCGGCGAGAATGCTTCGGGTGCTGGCCAACCGCGCGAGGAGGCGCGCAGGACGCAGCGCGCGTTGGTGATCGGCGAGCTGCTGGCCCCGCGCCACGGCGCGCGCGCGTGCCGCGAGATGCTCGCTGCCCAGGAGGTCGCCATGAATCGGCCCGGCGAGCAGCTCGTCCGATGCATCGATGCGATCCCGCACGAGCCAAGAGAGGCTCATGTGCGACACCTCGTGGCAAGCCGATCAGTACGCGCGCGCTTCGCGAGCGACCGATCGGGTGACTGACGAGGGAATTGGTGGCGCGAAGAGCAGGTCAACGGGCAGATCCGTGTGCAAGAGGAAGCACGGATCACAGGCGCATGTCAGATCCGCAACTCTCATGGTGCACAACTCGGGCCTGCCGGACGCGCGGCAGCGGCGTACGCGTGAAGTCGGCAAACGCCGCCTCAGCCGGCAGTTATCGCATCTTTGCCACCGTCACCGCGAGCAGGTGATCGAGACGGGTGCAGCCCAGCGGCGTCAGGTGTCCGACGGTGCAAGCGAGCCGAGCCGCGTGAGCGTGCCCTGCAGGTCGGTACCCGGCGCAACGGTATTGAAGACGGTCCCGTACTTCCGCACGTTGGCATGAAGCAAGTCGAGTCGCGGCTCGGGCTCATCGGTGTCCACTTCGATCTCGTAGCGGATGGACTCGAATTTGGGTGGGGAATCCTGACGTACCCCGTGGATGTGAACCGTTGCGCCGCGAAACGCAAAGTGCAACATCGGGGCCACGCGTTCGATGCTCTTGAGCATGCACGCGGCCAGCGCACCCAACAGGAGCTCCGCGGGATTGAACGCATCGCGTCGCCCGGCCAGGTCCGTGTCAAGCGTCACCGACGCGTCCTTACATCGCGCCAGACTGCCGTGGCTATCGGCGCGCTCGGCTGACACGACGTACGCGAGTTTGTTCACGATGCCCCCGTAATAGTTCGACGTGCCCGCCACGGCCTGCATACATCGACGATGCGCGGGCGTGTATGGATTACCGGAGAATCGCACTCCAGATCAACGGCCAAGTCGCGTTCGACTGCGCGCGGTACTGCGGACGAAATCCGTAGAGATACACGTGACCCATGCCCACGGCGGCATCGACCAGTGCCGCGCGACCATTCAGCCGTGCGCCACCCAAGAGCCAGCCCGAGAGTAACGGATCGCCCGCCGACTGATAGCGCAACACGACACTCGCCTTCGTGGTATCCGTGATCGCAAACGTCGGACTATCCTCGAACCACACGGCCGGTGTCGGCGCCGTATAGCTCGCAGCGACGGGATGTGCCCGATTCACGTCTACCGAGAAGATCGAACCGGGCGCATAGAAGTCGGTATTGCGCACACTCGCCAGCACGTTGGTGACGGGAAGCGCCAAGGCTTCGATCGCGTACTCGCTCGCCTCGTTGAACGCGAGCAGTGCGCCGCCCTCCGTCACAAAGGCCTTCAGCGCCGCCGCACCTTCATCGCCTAGCCCGCCACGTAAGGAATCGGGATACGGCGTGCTCAGCCCACGACGCAGCTGCACCGCGGACTGATCGGGCAACAGAATCGCATCGAACTTCGCACGCAGTCCGCCGCCGCGAATATCGCGGTCGTGTACGGTCGTGAACGGAATCCGATTGGCGTCGAACACCCAACGTGTCCACCCTTCGTCCATCGAGGCGCTGTAGCTCTGATAGATGGCGATGCGCTTGCGGCTCATCCCACTCAGCCCGGGCACCTCATACGTCGGCTCCGCGACTGCTTTCACCACGGCACCGAGTTGCATCGTCGGCGTTTTCACCGCCTGCACGTCGACGCCGAACAGCAGTGGCAGCGTATGCGCCGTGACGTCGTACGGTCGCTTGGGCGGACCGCCGGGGTATTCCTGGAGATTCGGATACGCCTGTCGCTCCAGCAACGCCTTCGCATACGATCCGAAGGGCTGCGCCGTCGGCACCAGATAGCTACCGGCGGGCTGGCTCTCGTGCACAACCACTTGTCCGTGCTGCAGCGTCCAGAGCAGGCGCGTGAGCGCCGCCGGATCGCGTTGTTGCTTCGAGATCACGTACATCGCCGGCACGTCGGACGTGGTCCACGGATGATCGGCCGCCAGCGCCCGCTCGCCAAGGGTGGCGTAACTCTCGAGCCACGCGCCGCGGTCGCTTGCGGCTTGCACCAGCAGCGCCCAGGTCGCGCTCACCTGGTACGACACGATGTCGCCGATGCCCCAGCGACCGCCGGGCCAGACCGCTGGAAAATTCCACGACGCGATTCTGGCATCGTATCCGCGACCCGTGCCCAGCTTATCGAATGGGATGTCGATGGACGACGCCAGCCGTGCACTCGCCGTCTCCGTGAGAATGCGCGCCCCGCGATGATTCAGCGAGTACTGGCGCGCCGGAGACCACTCATCGTATGACGCGTTCGTGGCAACGCCGGTCTTTCCGTCGGCGGTCATACGCCACGCCATGGCCATACCAAGCGCGTTCGTGCTCGCGGTGAGTACCGGATCAATATTCGGTTCGATCGGATCCATGTACGGCGGGATAAAAATGCGTCCCGCGTTACTGCCCTGTTGGTGCACATCGTTCACGATCTGCGGCGTCCACGGCGTGTACAGCGAATCTACCGTATAGCGCGTCTCCTTTTGCGTGAAGGCGTACCAGTCGCGGTTGTTGTCGTGCCCCGTGTAGAAATGATAGAGTGCGGGCGGACCGATACCCTCGGCCGGCGTATCGAGCGTACTTCGATACCAATCCCCGACAATATCGACGCCGTCGGGGTTCTGGCTTGGCACCAACATGATGATCGTGTTCGCGAGTATCGACTTTGCCTCCGGCGTGTCGGCGCGTGCGAGTCGGTCCGCGACCACGAGCGGCGTCAGAAATCCGCCCACTTCGGTGGAATGAATACTCGACGTGATCAGGATGACGTTTTTGCCTTGTGCGATCAGCGAGGCACGCGTGGCTGCTGTCCGCTGCCGCGGATCCATCAACTGCTGCTGGATGCGCTGGTAGCGCGGCAGGTTGGCAAGCGTCGCGGAGTCACTGATGAACGCGACGATAAACGGTCGTCCGAGCGTCGTTTTGCCAAGCGTGCGAACGGACACCCGTGGGCTCGCCGTGTCCACGGCCGCGAAATAGTCGGTCACTTGCTTCCACGACGGAAGCTTTCGGTCGGCGCCGGGCTCCCACCCGAGAATGCTGGCCGGAGACGGCACCGATGGCGTGGCGCGACGTTGCGCGCTCGCGGTGGTGGCAGACGACACGAGGCAG
>JBBQAK010000025.1:0-16763 GCA_038316215.1 Gemmatimonadales bacterium
GATCAGGAATCGAAGCGACAGGCCGACAGCGCGTCGCGGGCCCAGCAAGCGGCAGCGAGCGCCGCCGCGAAGGAAGACGTGCTGCTGGTCGTTCCCGACGTGGTCGGACTCGAGGAAGGATCGGCCCGCGACAAGCTGCTCGACGCTGGGCTCCTCGTCGGCGACATAGAATTCCGTGCCAGCAGCAGCCCCGCGGGTATCGTGCTCGCCACGACGCCGCCCGCCGGCAGCTTGCTCGCATCGACCAGCACGGTGTCGCTCGTGATCAGCGACGGACGCGCTCCCGGCGACACGTTCTCTACCCCTCAGCTACAGCCGGCTCCATGACCGTTCGTATTGCTCCCTCCGTGCTCAGCGCCGACTTCCGCAAACTCGGCGAAGAGATTGCCATGTGCGACGCCGGCGGTGCCGACTGGATTCACGTCGACGTGATGGACGGTCGCTTCGTGCCGAGCCTCTCATTCGGCGTCAAAGTGATCGAAGCGGCTCGCCGGTCCAGCTCGAAGGTGATCGACGTACACCTCATGGTCGTCGAGCCCGAGAACTATTTCGACGACTGCGTGAAGGCGGGTGCCGACGTGCTCACGATTCACGTCGAAGCGGCGCCGCACCTCGACCGTCAGCTCTCGCGCATCAAGTCGCTGGGTTGCAAGGCGGGCGTAGCGCTCAATCCGGCCACGCCCTTGTCCATGATCGAGGAAGTCGCGCACATGGTGGACCTCGTGCTCATCATGAGCGTCAATCCAGGCTTCGGCGGACAGCAGTTCATCGAGTATTCCGTCGACAAGATCGCACGCGCCCGTCTCCTGCTCGACCAGGCCGAGAGTAACGCCGTACTGCAGGTAGATGGTGGCATTTCGCGTGACACGATTCATCGGTGCTGGGAAGCCGGCGCCGATACCTTCGTGGCCGGCAACGCAATCTTCGGCGCCAAGGATCCGCAGGCGGAGATCGAAGTATTGCGCGGCCTTTGCGTGGAATACGTATGACCGCCAAACAGCAGTGGCTCGTGGTGCTGGGTATCGTGACCATACTGATTGGCGGTGCGTTCACGGCATCGCATTTCCTCAAGGACGAGCTCACCAGTGTTTCGGTCGGCTCCGACGCGCCGGGCTTCGCAGCGAAGACGATTACGGCCACCCCGGCCATGAAGACGCTCACCGATTACCGTGGCGACGTCGTACTGCTCAATATCTGGGCGACGTGGTGCATTCCGTGCCGCACCGAGATGCCCAGTATCGAAGCCGTTCATCAGTCCCTTGGACCCAAGGGACTGAAGGTCGTCGCCGTCAGCATCGATGATGAAGGCGCCGAGCAAAAGATTCGGGACTTCGCGAAGGAGTTCAATCTCACCTTCGAGATGTTGCACGATCCTGACGGGACGATTCAGGCGATCTACCGCACCACTGGCGTACCGGAGACGTTCGTGATCGGACGCGACGGCGTGATCCGCAAGAAGTGGATCGGCGCGGAAGACTGGAATTCGGAAGGCAATCAGCGGCTACTCTCGTCGCTGCTGGCCGAACCCAAGCCATAGTGGGTCAGGTCAGTCGCGTGGCGTGGCCGAACGTCGTGCGGGCGCTCTCCGCCATCGTGTTGGCGATTGCGCTCTGGCTGTACGTGCACGCCGTGCATGTCTGACGTCGCCTCGCGCCGCGTGCTCGGCATCGAGACGTCATGCGACGAAACCTCGGCGGCCGTCGTGTACGGGACGCCCACCAACATGCGTCTCGAATCGCTGGTGATTCTCTCGCAGGATGTGCATCGCCTGTTCGGCGGTGTCGTGCCCGAGATCGCGAGTCGTCAGCATCTCACCGGTATTGTGCCAGCGGTGCGGACGGCCTTGGCCGACGCCAACATCTCCGTCGGTGATCTCGACGCGATCGCGGTCACGCACGCACCGGGTCTCGTGGGTGCACTGCTGGTCGGCACGAGCTACGCCAAGGCGCTCGGCTTCACGCACAACACGCCCGTCGTTCCGGTGCATCATCTGGAAGGCCACCTCTTCGCGACGTTGCTCGAACACCCCGACGCCACGCCGCCGTTCACCGCGTTGCTGGTGAGCGGCGGGCACACATTGCTGCTCGACGTCGAAGCGTGGGGACGGTATCGCCTGCTCGGTCAGACGCGCGACGACGCGGCCGGCGAAGCGTTCGACAAGGTCGCCAAGTTGCTTGGGCTACCCTATCCCGGCGGTCGTCCGCTCGAGGAGCTGGCACGCACGGCAGAGTCGCCGACGCACAAACATCCGCATCGCTTCGCGCGACCAATGCTGCGAAAATCGTCCGAGCCGGGCGATGACGACTACTACGACTGCTCGTTCAGTGGGCTGAAGACCGCCGTGCTGTACGCCGTGCGCAACGCGGAGAAGGCTGGTGTGCTCGACGACGAACGCGCCAGCATCGCGCGCGGCTTTCAGGACGCACTCATCGAGACGCTCGCCGAGAAGGTGGCGCGGGCGGTTCGGCGCCATCGTCGCACGCGGGTGGTGCTGGGTGGCGGCGTGGCGTGCAATCGCGCACTACAGGAGGCGATACGCGAGCGGGTGGCGCCGCGCGGTACGGTGTTCGCACCTATGCCACGGCTCGCCACCGACAATGCCGCCATGATCGCTGCCGCTGGGCTGTTTCGATTCGAAGCGGGCGAGCGGGCTGATCCAACCATGACCGCTCAAGCGTCGTTGCCGATTCCCGGTATCTTTTCATGAGCGCCGCCATACTTCGTACTCCCGACTCCGCACTCGATTGAATCCCATCATCCACCACCCCACCGTGTTCAAGTTCGGCTTTCTCGAACTGACCGGATTCGGCCTCGCCGTGCTCATGGCGTTCGTGATCGCGCAGATCGTCTGCCAGCGCGAATTCTGGCGTCGTGGACAGAACGCCGAGGCAGAGGCGATGCCGGATATCGTCCTCGCGGCGCTGATCGGCACGCTGGTCGGGGCGAAGACCTATTACGTGGCACTCACGGGCGACCCTTCGGCCTTCTTCAGCCGCGGCGGCTTCGTATTCTGGGGTGGCTTCATCGGTGCCGTCGCGCTCTGCTACGCGACGATCAAATACAAGAAGCTGAACTTTCTGAAGGTCGCCGACGTGGCCGGTATGGGCATCGCTGCCGGCTACTCGGTAGGTCGTACCGGATGCTGGGCCGTGGGAGACGACTATGGCCGTCCATTTAACGGGTTCTTCGCGACGAAATTTGCCGAGGGAGCTCCACCGAGCACCGCGGCGGTGATGTCACAGCAGTTCGGTGTGCAGTTCCCCGCTGGCACCAACCCGTCGGACGTGATCGCGGTCTACCCGACACAGCTGTACGAGACAATCATGGGGTTCGTGATGTTCGTGATTCTGTGGCGTTTTCGGAAACACGCACATTTGCCTGGCTGGCTCTTCGGCATGTACTGCATTCTGGCCGGCATCGAGCGCTTCATCGTGGAGTTCTTCCGCGCGAAGGATGATCGTTTAGTCATGGGATTCTCGACCGCGCAGATTATCGGGATTGCGATCCTGGCCATTGGGGTCGTGCTGGTCGCCGTTCGCAGTAAAAAGAGCAGTCCGCTCGCCTCGGCCTAGTCAAAAACCCACTACCCAGAACCCAGCACCTCCGACCCCCAGCCAACAGCCCAGAGCGCGTTGTGAACCGCGTGCCAGGGGCTATCGGCTGTGGGTTCTGGATCGTGGGTCCGTGGTCGTGTGTCCCGGCGACTGGGTGTTCACGACGGCGTCCCCAATGCCGACGTCCTCGCTCCCCATTGCGGCTAGCCACCCGCGCTGTGTATACTCCAATACACGCTTTGAGAACCAGTCTCATCTAACACCGTGGCCTCGATTCAGCTCCCCACCCTGCAGTCCCCGATCGCCGCCGCCGCACAGACTACGTGCGCGCTGAACGCGTGTCCTGCAGGCACCCGAGTCACCGTCGTCGATATCGAATGCTCCGGTGATGAGGCCTGCCGTCTTCGCGCCTTAGGCTTTTGCGAGGGGACCAGCGTCAACGTCATCGACGCGCGCGACGCCATGCTCCTTGAGGTGCGTGGTACCCGCCTCGCGCTCGGGTCGGCCCTCACGGCCGGCATCACCGTTCAGCCCGTCAACGCGCGCTCGTAGCGCGTCTGGCAAGGCGCCCCGCACGCGGCCTCGGCGTCGCGTCTGCGTCAGGATCCGGTGAGTACTCTGCATAGCCCCCTGTCGACCGACAATTCGGCGATCGTTCCCGGAAACGCGAACCGTCACGCGAATGGCCACGCGAACGGCGAAGCTGACCGCGAAGCGCTGCGGGTTGCCATCATCGGTAATCCCAACACCGGTAAGACCACGCTCTTCAATGCCCTGACCGGGCTGCGCCAACGTGTCGGCAACTTTGCGGGCGTCACGGTCGAGCGGGTTGAAGGGGGGTTCAAGGGGCCTGACGGGCGCCGTGTGACCGTGTTGGATCTACCGGGCAGCTACTCCCTGTCTGCCGGCTCCCCCGACGAGCAGGTGGCGCTGGAAGTCCTGCTGGGCCGCGACGCCGATCGCTGGCGCCCCGATGTCGTGCTCGTGGTCGCCGATGCGTCGCATCTCGAGCGCAATCTCTTCCTGGCCAGCCAAGTCATCGAGCTTGGCGTGCCGGTCGTGATTGCGCTCAACCAGTTCGACGTGGCCGAGGCTGAGGGACTACGCATCGACGTCCCGGAGCTGATTCATGAGCTCGGCGTGCCTATCGTACCCACCGTCGCCAAGCGCGGTGAGGGGCTCGAGCCGCTCAAGAGGGCGCTTATTATTGCCGCCGATCTGCCGGCCCCGGCGCGACAGTTCTCCATTCCTGAGCCTGCCCAGGAGGCGCTCGCGCCGCTCGAGGCGTGTCTGGTGGCCGACGGCCTCACGGCGACCGCCGCGCGTATGGAAGCGCTCCGATTGTTGGGCATGCAGCGCGTCGGTCCGCATCTCGCTAGCGTGCCCGGACTCGCCAACGCGATCGCGGCCGCCTCTGACGAACTGCGCAGTGTGGGGTTTGTGCCCACGCGTCTCGAATCGGAAGTGCGCTACGCGTGGATCGCCCAGGTCATTGAGCGCACCGTCACGCGCGCGCGTCCGGCCGGCTACAACGTGAGCGATCGCATCGACCGGTTCGCGCTGCATCGCGTTTGGGGACCGCTCATCTTCCTCGTGCTGATGATGATCGTGTTCCAGGCGGTCTTCTCCTGGGCCACGCCGATGATGGACGGGATCGAAGCCATCATTGCCGCCGCCGGCGGTGTCGTAGGTGCGGCGCTGCCTGAGGGTGATCTGCGTTCACTTATCGTGGACGGCGTCTTCGCCGGTGTCGGCTCGGTGCTGGTATTCCTGCCGCAGATCGCGATTCTCTTCGCCTTTATCGGTCTGCTCGAACACTCCGGCTACATGGCGCGCGCTGCGTTCCTCATGGATCGCATCATGCGCCGCGTGGGGCTGCACGGGAAAAGCTTCATCCCAATGCTCTCCGGGTATGCCTGCGCCGTACCGGGAATCATGGCCACGCGCACCATCGAAGATCCCAAGGATCGGCTGGCCACGATCATGGTCGTGCCACTCATGAGCTGCTCGGCGCGATTGCCCGTGTACACTCTGCTGATCGGCGCCTTCGTGCCGGCGACCTCGATCGTCCCGGGGCTCACACTGCAGGGCGCGACGATGCTGATCATGTATCTGCTCGGCACCGTCGTCGCGCTCGCGGTGGCGGCGATCTTCAAGCGCACGCTGCTCAAGGGCCCCGTGCGTCCCATGATTCTCGAGCTGCCGCCCTATCGTTTCCCGAGTCTCAAGTCGCTCGGCATCTCCGTGGCGCAGCGTTGTCAGCTGTTCCTCCAGCGCGCCGGGACCGTGATTCTGGCGTTGTCGATCGTGCTCTGGGCCATGGCTACGTATCCGAAGGCTACGGTTGATGCGTCGCTCCCGGTCGAGGTGCAGCAGGAGCAGCAGCTCGAGCATTCCGTACTGGGCCGCATCGGGCACGGGATCGAACCGTTGGTGCGCCCTCTGGGGTATGACTGGAAGATCGGCGTCTCGATCGCGGCCAGCTTTGCGGCACGCGAGGTGTTCGTGTCCACGATGGGCACGATCTACGGCGTCGGCACCGAGAGCGAACAGGCGCTCACCAAGCGCTTGCAGTCGGAGCGGAACGCCGTCACCGGTGAGCGTGCGTATACGCCGCTGATCGCCGTCGGCTTGATGGTGTTCTATGTGTTCGCGCTGATGTGTATCAGCACGATCGCGGTCACGGTGCGCGAAGCGGGTGGTGGTCGCATCGGCTGGCAGTGGGCTGGCCTGCAGTTCGCGTATATGCTGGCGCTGGCGTGGGGCTCAGCGTGGCTGGTGTACGCCGGCGGTACGGCACTTGGCTTCGGAGGCTGACGATGGACACGCAACTGATCGTCGTCGTACTGATTGTGATAAGTGCGCTGTTCTTCGTGGGGCGCCGTGCGTGGCGCGCCATCGCCGCCGCGCGCAAACCGAAGAGTGGCTGCGGATCGGACTGCGGCTGCGGGTAATCCGGCGTACCAGCGAAGCTCGCTAACGAAGCTCGCTAACGAAGCTCGACGGCAATACCGGTCCAGGCGTCATCGGCAGCAGCGAATACACCACGGACCGTCTCCACCCATCGCCGCCAGTCGGCAATGCGCGTGTCGAGTGCGCCACCGCGCAGCGCGTCCCCAGCCAGTCCCATGATCTCGATGGCGGTGAACACCGACGCGGCTTCTTCCTCGAGCGCCGCTTCCACGGCACGCTGTTCCGCGGCATCACCGGGTGCCTTCGTGGCGGAGATTTCGCTGATGGCCCGCTCGATTTCCTTGGCGAGCGTGGCGGCATCGAGCAGCATGACCTGACGCGCCGGATCGCTCACCCCCTCCACCGACCGACGCGCGGCCAGCAATGGCGCGAACCATCGATCGTGCGCGGCGGCCGGTGTTCCGCGCGAAGAGCCCAGCGACTTGAGGCCACGCGTGAGCTCCGGCATGGCGCACGCGCGATCGAGGAGCTGCAATCCGAGCGGTCGAAGCTGCTCATCACCGCTCAGTTCAAGCACATCGTTGCTCACGAGGTACACCGTGAGCGACGATGGACCGCCCGCGACCCCGTCGATGCCGCTCAGCGACAATCGCCATGGCGTCGCGTCCTGCCACGCCAGTACGAGCGTCTCCTGATCGATCGTCACGCTGGCCGAGGTATCGATCTCACGGCCGCGTACGATGCCAACGACGCGCGCCTGCGCCGTGATCACCGACGTCATCAGGCGAGGATCGCCGACACGACGGCGTCGGTATCCGCGAGATTCGCGAACACCGCGGCCGGCTGGTGCACCGAAAGATCATCGGTGCTGTACCGTCCGGTGGCCACACCGATCGCACGTACACCAAGCGACCGTCCGCAGTGGATATCGGCCGGCGTGTCGCCGATGATGACCATACGATCGCCCGCGATGTCGAGTCCCAGCTGTTCGAGTGCACGACGCTGTGCGACCGCGGGCAACTCCGGTCGCTCTTCGTGATCGCATCCGAAGGCATTCGCGCGGAACTGTGCGAAGTCGACGTGCACCGCCTTGAGCTTGGCCCGCGCGCCACGCTCGATGTTGCCTGTGAGCAGTCCCAGCGTGACCTCGTGGTGACCGCGCAGCGCATCGAGCAGTGGTGGAATGCCATCGCACAATCGCGCCGGCGTCGTGCCCTCACGCGTGAGCTCGTCGTTGAGTCCGTGCACGTACTCATTGAGCAGGTCGTCGAGCCGACTGGAGATGGTCGCGTCGGTGAAGCCTGCGTCGCGCATCTGTTCGCGTGCGATCTGGCGATCGGTCTTGCCGTCGTAGCGATAGCTGGTGTCACCGGTCGTGCCGAACACACGCAGCAGCGCGTTTTCCATAGCGCGGCGGCCGGCGCCGTCGGACCAGAGCAGAGTACCGTCGATATCGAACAGAACGAGCTTCACGTAGTCTGGACTGAGGATGAAACAGCGACGGAGCGTGCGGCCATCGGTTTTGCATGCGCCGTACGCGACAGCAAGAGCCCCGCCATGATCAGCGCAGCGCCAAGCAGCTGCCAGATGGTGGGCTGCTCACCAAGCATGAGCCAGGCAAAGGAAATCGCGACGATCGGCTGCAAGTTGCCATACATGGCCGTGCGCGTCGCACCGAGCACTCGTACCCCGCGATAAAAGAGCAGATATGCCACCACGAGCGCACCGATGCCGGCGTAGGTCACCGCCCCCCACTCCGTCAGCGACACGGCGCCCCAATCGAGCTTGATGAGGTCCGGCAGCGCAATCGACACGAGCACGAGCGCGCCGCTGGCCATGGTGATCGCCGACAGATGCAGCGGATGGGTCGTTTTGGTATAGGGCTGTAGCAGCACGCTGAAGGTGGCCCACGCGATGCTTCCCAGCGCGATCAGCCCGGCCCCCAACATCACGTCGCGCCCCCCCTCAAAACCCTGCGCGCTACCCACCACACAGGCGACGCCCAACAGCTGCAACCCGATGCCACTCCAGCCACGAAGCGGCAAATGCTCACGTCCGAGCATCCGCGCAATGATCGCGATCCACGCGGGGGACCCCGCGACGACCAGCGCGGCCACACCGGCGCGTGTGCGCGACATGCCGAAGATGAAAAACAGCTGATACACCCCGTTGCCGATCAGGCCAAGCAGCGCCAGCGTGATGATGTCACGTCTCGGCGGGAGCTTGGTGTCACGCACGAAGGCCGCAATGACGAACAGCACGATCGCCGCCATCGCGACCCGCAGCCCGTTAAACGTGAGCGGTGAGAGCGTGCGTAGTCCCGCCTTCACGACGCTGTAGTTGATGCCCCAGATCAGCGACATGAAGACGAGCCCGAGGTCGGTCGTGCCGAAGCCCGGACGGGGTGCGTCAGCTGGAGTGTGGGGCGATGTCATGATCCCGGAAATCTAGGCACCTCGCGTGCGACTCGCGCGAGACTCGCGCGAGACTCGCGTGCAACGGGTGGAATCCCCACGGTGGGACCGGTAGCTTCCCCGCATGCATGTTTCCTTTGCGCTCTTTGCCGACGCGGCGAATATCTCCCAGGAAGGGAAGCTCAACATCCTGGGCGTGTTCGACGCCGTCCATGTGGGTCAGCTCCCTGCCCTACACCCACGCGCCACCTTCGTGGTGCGTATCAAGGCCCTCCCCAGCGATGCCGGCGATCATCCGATGACGCTGCGCTGGATAAATCCCCGTGGGGCCGAGCTGTGGGTGTCGAACGCCGAGCTCTCGATCGCCGCGCCGCCGCCCGGCACGACAGAACTCGACATGCCCGTGATCGTGCAGCTCGATCTGCCACTCGATCTCACAGGCGACTACCGCATGATCGTCGAACTGCGCGATGAAAAACGCGGGGAAGCGCTGCTACACGTCAAAGGGCAACCGATGATTCCGGGGGCAGCAGCAGGGATGGTTTCTTAGGAACGGATTAGGGGCGCGGGGAGTTAGGAGCGCTAGGAATTAGGGGGCGCTAGGAGTTAGGGGCGCTAGGAGTTAGGGGCGCCAGGAGTTAGGGGCGCTAGGAATGAACGGCGGAACGGCGAACGGCGCGCGCGGTTCGTTGTTCCGCTCCTTATTTCTGGCGCGGTTTATTCCTAGCGCCGTTTATTCCTGGCGCTGTTCGCAGTTCACTCAAATCGCCCTCCGTACTCCAATCAACTGCTCGTTCAGCCGCGCCGAGAGCGCTGCTTCCACGTGTATGCCGCCGCGCGTGAGCGAGCTGTGGATCAGGCGGCCGTCGCCCGTCGCGATGCCGACGTGCGTAATGCGCCGGTCGTCGCGGTCGGAGAAGAACAACAGATCGCCGGGTGCGTGCTCCATGGTCACGTCGTCGGTCACGTCGTCGGTCACGAGCACCGTGTCCTCCGCTTGCTGCCACGCGTCGCGACGTAGCGGGACACCGTGCAGTGCGAAGATGCGCTGCACGAAGCCTGAGCAGTCCACGCCCCACGGCGTGACGCCTCCCCACTGGTAGCTGGCGCCCGTGAACAGCGAGAGTGCGCTGCGTACGATGGCGTCGCGGTCGCGTGGGAACTGAGTGGCGCGCGCCGCCGGATCGATCGCTCTCCCTTCTACGAGTTCGAGCCCAGGGGACAGGCGCGCGCCGAGGGGTAGCGCCCGTCGGAGCCCGTCGGCGTCGCGCGTGACGCAGCCCAGCGAGATGCGCCACGTGGATTCGGTGCCCGTGAACGGCATCAAGTAACCCACGTGTGTCCACCCCTCATAGTCATCGGCACCGCGTACATGCAGCCAGTCACCGCGTCCGTCGACTAGCTGCAGGACTTCGCCGGCCAGGAGCTGCGATGTGAGCGGCGCGGCAATACGCGCCTCGCCAAGAAGCGGGGCGATCGCCGAACGGACCGTAAATCGATCGGCGGTGGAGAGCGTCAATGCAGTACCCAAGCGAGTTCTCTCAGCAGAGGGGAAATTCGTGTATCACGGCGCACGATCAGGCGTGTGTATCAGCGACACCTGGGATGCCGTCGCGACCGTGTGCCGTCACCACGCCGCGTTCGATCGCGTGCTCCACCGCCGCGCCGGCCACCGCTTCGATGCGGGCCAGTGGTACGTCGTCGGCGCCGGCGAATCCCGCGATCGCGTCCAGCGGCGAAGCCGCGAACAGCACGTCGCCGTCGAATGACGTGCCGCACGGCGTGATCCGACGATGCATGGCCGCCGTTGTCGCGCGAGCCAGCTGTGACAGCTGTGCCTTCGTGAGCGGAGTGCTCACCGCCACGAAGACCAGCGTCGTGTTGCGTCGTACCGAGGCCATCAGCGCAAACTCGGCCGGCGCATCCTGTCCACGCAGCAACCGCACGGCATCGAGGAAACCACCGTTTCCGTCACATGCGCCGGCAATGATACGGCCCTGGGCATCGCGCACATCGCCGAACGCATTCACCACCGCGAAGGCCGCCGCTAACACCCCGCCGCCTTCGGCCACACCGATGCCCACGCCGCCTTTCATCGCAGCGGCCGGCCCCACCGCCTTGCCTACCAACGCGCCAGTGCCGGCGCCGACACAGCCTTCCGCGATCGATGTCGCCGACGCCTGATCGCAGGCCGCGTACGCCATGTCGGCGGTCGGACGCGCATCGAACCGGCCCAGCGGGGCCAGATCGAAGATCACCGCCGTGGGAACGATCGGGACTACGCCGCCACCCACTGGAAAGCCGCGTCCGCGCGCTTCCATCCAGCGCATTACACCGGCCGCCGCATCGAGCCCGTAGGCCGAGCCACCGGTGAGCAGAATCGCATCGGTGCGATCGACCAGATGGTCGGCGTCGCAGGTGGCCAGTTCGCGCGTGCCACTCGCCCGCCCCAGCAGCGCGGCGCTACAGCGGAATGGCGCGCGGATGCCGCGAATCACGGTGCATCCAGTGGCGCCGTCGTGGTCGGTGGCGTGTCCAATCGCCAGGCCGAGCTGCTCCCAGGGGGTCATCCCGGAAAGTTAACGCGACTCCTGGATCAGCTGGGCCACGCGCGTCTCGAGTTCGAGCAGCGTGAACGGCTTGGCCAGCACCGGCCGACCGGTCATGCGAATGAATCGTGAGGCGGTAGCACTATGCAAGTCGCCGGTCATGAACACCACCCGGCGGGCCTGGTCCGGATCCCGCGACTCGATGAGTTCGTACACCTGCTCTCCTGTGAGCCCTTTCATGCGGAGATCCAGCAGAATCAAATCGTACGACCGGTCGGCCAGCAGGTCGATCGCGTCGGAACCACCGTCCGACACATCCACCACGTAGCCCGTGTTCCGCAGAAACCGGCCGATGGCACTCCGAAGTGTGGGCTCGTCCTCGATCAGCAGCAGCGAATGCGAAGACACCGGTGCCGCCAGATCGGTTCCGGCGTGGTCGGCTGTCGCCGACAACTCCGATGGGAGCGCCGCTGGCCGCGCCTCCGACGACGGGAAAGAGAGCGTGAACGCGGCCCCTTCACCGACGCGCGATTGCACGTCGAGCACACCGCCGTGATCGCGCACGATGGCGTGCGCAATCGTGAGACCGAGTCCACGATTGCCGTGCTCGCCGCGCGTCGTGAACATCGGCTCGAGGATGCGCGCGAGATGATGCGCCGTGATGCCGGGTCCGGTATCGTTGATCTGCACATCCACACCATGCACCCCTTCGTGTGTACGCACGCGGATACGACGCTCGCCGTCATGGCCGATCAGCGCCTCTTCGGCATTCACCAGCAGGTTCGACACCGCTTGCTGCAACTGGATCGGATCGCCGGAAATCGCGGGGAGATCGCGCGCCGCCGTGAACTCGACGACGATACGATGCTCACGCAACCCATAACCGTGCAGATCGATCGCGCGCCGGACCAGCGCGTTCACATCCACCAGTTGCCGCTCGCCGACAGTCTGCGGTGCTTCGCCGGTGGAGTCGAGCAGCTGTGACACGATCCGCGACGCGCGGCGCGCCTGATCGCAGATCTGTTCGATGGCCCGACGATCCTGCGCCAGCAGCGTCGCAGACGTGGCCTGCAATTCGGCCACTGCCAACAAACTCGCCAGCGGGTTGTTCAGTTCGTTCGCGACGCGACTCAGTGACTGGCCCACCGCCGCCATCCGCGCCTGCTGCGCGTTCGACTCACGCGCGATCTCGTCATTCGTGACGTCGCGAATGATGCCGAGCGCACCGACGACGTCGCCGTGTTCGTGGATCGGCGCCGTCGTGACCATTCCCATCCGCGGACCGTTCACACCCTGGAAGCGCATCTGCAACCGCCGACGCTGACCAGCCAACGTGTCAGCGACCATGGTGTTCGCCGCGTGTCGGTCGGCGGGGTACACCATGACGGAGAAGTGCTGCCCCAACACCTCCTCGCGCTCCACCCCGGCTTCTTTCAGGAAGCCCGCGTTCACCGACGTGAACAAGCCGTTCATATCGCAGGTACAGATCGCATCGGTCGCCGCTTCCACCAGACGCATGTTCAGCGACTCGGAGCGCTCACGGGCGCGTGACTCGGCACGACGATCCGTGATGTCGTGCAGACAGGCCACCGTCCCGGTCACTTGCCCCAGTTCGAACAGCGGCGCCGAGCTTATGCGCACGAAGCGGCGCTCACCATCGGCGCGTAAGACCTCGCATTCGTACTGCTGCCCTTCGCCGTCGCGGGCGAGCCGCTCGAACGCCTGCACGCTCTCGATCCAATCGGGCGGCGTGAGGTTGGTGACCGCCTCGCCTTCGAGATTCGGACGATGAAAAAGCATGTGCGACGCCGGATTCGCGAACGTGATACGACCATCCAGATCGGTGATCACGATGGCATCCGACACCGTATCGAGCACTTTGCGATGCCGTTCGGCCAGCCGGTGTGAATCCGTCACGTCGTCGAACGTGATCACGCAGCCACCATCGGGGTGCGGTGCCGCCAGCAGCGAAAAAAGCCGGCCGGTGGCATCGTCGCGTACGAGTTCCCGGGTCGGCACCCCTTCCGCCATCGCGCGGGAGATGAATCGATCGACCGCGTTCGCATCGAGTGTCGCACTGCTACCAACCAGCGCATCGCGGAACCGACGACCCAGCAACGCGGGGATCGTCGTGCCGCACAGTTCCGCCGCACGCGAGTTGCAGCGACTTACCGTAAGCGATTCCTCCAGCACGACGATACCGCTGGCCGTGCTGTCGAACGCCACTTTCCATTCACGCGTCGCCTTCTCGACTTCCTCGAACAATCGCGCATTCACGATGGCGACCGCCACCTGATCGGCCAGACGTTGCAGCACCTTGCCGTCTTCCTGGTCGAACGGACGCTCTCGATTCATCACGGCGATCGAACCGATCGTGCCGCGGCCGGTGATCAGCGGCGCGATCACCATGCGCTGTATCGGCGCCAGGTGCTGCACCATGCGATGGAGTGCGGTCTCCGTGCTGCCTTCGTTCAGCACGATCAGCTCGTTCGATACCACCGATCGGCCGAGGATGCTGCCCGCAACCGGGAGATGTACGCCACTGAGCACATCAGCGCTGCCGATCGACGCCACGATGTGCAAATACTCGCCGGTCCGCAGCGCCACACAGGCGCCCTCGACGCCAAGCAGCGACACGGTATGACGAAGGATGAGACGCAACACTTCACCGAGGCGTAGCGACTCACCGACGGCACGCGCGACATCGGCCAGCGCCTCGGTGGTCCGTCGTTCGCGCTCGCTCTCGGCGTATCGACGGGCGTTGGCGATCGCGGTCGCGGCCTGTGACGCCATGGTGGCCAGTACTTCTTCATCTTCCGCTGTGTAGACGTCGGCGTTCGTGGAGTGCACAGCGAGCACGCCGAGCAAGCGGATGCCCACCCGCACCGGAACCGCGAGCACCGACGTCGCAACTCCCGACTCACCAACGATGTCGTACATTGAGAGCGGCGGTAGGAGTCCGGCGCGCTCACGGGCGCGGTCGGCGTCGCGATCGCCCACCCGCACCGGACTCCCCGTCCGCGCCACCTCGGCGACAATGCCTTCACCCAGGCGTACCGGTCCACGGGCTCGTTCGACACCGCGCACGATGCGCAAACCAGTGGTCAAGATATCGCCGTCGAGATCGGGGATCAGCACGGCCACACCGTCGGCGCGTACAGCCAGTTGCACCTGACGCGTGAGCTCCCGCATGATCTCGTGCTCATCGAGCGAACGCGTGAGCGACGCACCGGCTTCCTGGAGGCGTAGCAACCGCTTATGACGCTGCTCGGCCAGCTCGCGCAAGGCATCGTAGGCCACGCGGGCGGCGAGATGGCGCGTGATCGCACTGATGTCGCGTCGGCATACTTCGCTCGGACGACAGCCATCGCGGGGACCGGACAGCTTCACGATACCGAGCAACTCGCCGTCAGATCCGCGAAGTAGCGCCACAATCAGGTCGGTCGCCAACCAGGCGTGACCGTTGCCGGCAGGCTGGGCCTCTGCGCCGAAAAACTCACGCGACACCCAGTCATCGCTGCCGTCGAGCAAGTGCAGATCGCCAACACGGAATCGCTCCATGTGCGACAGGCGGCGACGCCACACCGCGCCTGGCAATGGCTTGAGCGCCAGTCCGGTGAGCGACGCGGTTTCCGGTCGGCCGGCCTGCACGACTGTGGTAGGATTCAGCGACGCGTCACGCAGCGAGATGACCACCCGGTCGAAGCCCATCCCGTGCAGTAGCTCTGCCGCCACGTGTACGCGCGCGACCGTCGTCCCAGCGCGATCAATCGCGTCGAGAGACTCGGTCAGCGACAGCGCCGACATACTGGAGGGGGGAGGCAGGGTTGGTGACATCTGACACGTGAAGACGAACGGGCGGATCCGGTCGAAACAACATACCGTCCTGCTCGCTCGGAATCAGAAGGTCCAGCTTCTAAAGAAGTCGATGCCGATCTGCGGCGGCGTCTGCTGGAACGTGCGGCTGATCCCGAGCCGCCCACAGGCCTGCGCGCTGGAGCCCGGCTCGAGGCCCAATGCCACGCTCAAGCCTCCATCGAAACGCCGCTCCACCTTCACCCCGAGCCCCTGCGCGAATAGGGACAAGGCGTCGCCGCCCCCCGAGGTCTGGCTGGATAGTCCACACAGCCCGGTACTAAAGGTGAAGTAGGTGTTTCGGGCGATCTGACCGCCCACACCGACTCTGGTCGAGGCCAGAATACCCAGCCCGTTCTCGCGCAAATTGGCTGCGTCACCCGGATTGAGCGCCGTGGGCTCCACCTGCACCACGTCGAAGCGCCCGCCGGCCAGCCGGCTGGACAGATAGCTGCCCGCCAAACGGAGCGCGAGCGTGGCTCCCTGTTCGGCGTAGGGCGTGCCCAGAAGCGCGTAGGCAGGCTCGCCGGTCACGAGATAGCTCAACATGTCGCTCTCGGGGAGCGGCGGGTTGTCGGCGCTGGTGAGGGACAGCGTCGGACGGTCGATCGTGCCCGCGATATTCACACGGATGCGAACGTCCTGCCTGTTCGAGTTCGGACGCGTTTCACGGATCGTGTGCAGCGCGGTGATGTCGAGGGTAGGCTCGAGATCCGGATCGCCGAAAAAGCGCACGAGTCCGCGCTCCACTTCAAAGCCAGGGCGCGCGATGCCGAGGTTGAGCTGATACGTGCCACGGTCCACCGTGAGCGAATCGGCCAGTGCGAGACGCGGCACCTGCCCGTCACGCGACAGCGCGCGTGTGACGCGCAGTCCGCCACCGAGCTTGAGGTTCGCTTCCGGAGAGCGCAGCCACACGTCGTCGCCGATGATCACACGCACGTCGTCGAGCTGCAGGTTCTGCATGATCGCCCGCGGCGCCGACGGTAGCAGCCCGTTCACACCGAACCGGGTGGTATCGATGATGTCCATGTTGTCGGTGAGGTCGAGCGCCCTGCGCTGCGCGAGTGCGCGGATGTACACGCGCCCCCGATCGATGCGCACCGCACCCTGCACGCGCGGCGCGTCGCGCGACCCGGTCAGCGTGATCGGCGTGGTGGTAGTCATCACGATCGACGCCGTTCTCGGCTTGTCGATCGCCTGAAATTCGTTGGCCGCCAATCGGAGATTGAACGTCGGATTGGTGATTTCCTGGATGCCGATCGAACCACTGATGCCGAGCGAATCTTCCGGCGCACCACTCGTCGCGCCGATGCGACGAATGAGAATGCTGTCGCCGAACAGGCCAATATCGGCGCTCGCCTTGTCGAGTCGGATGCCGAGATTGTCGAGCGACAACGAGGCGCTGTCCAGGCGCATTTCGCCGCGTAACCGCGGGCGATCCCAAGTGCCGGTGAGCGCGACATCCGTGAACAGCC
>JBBQAK010000307.1:0-4868 GCA_038316215.1 Gemmatimonadales bacterium
CACACGAACCCCCTAAGCGCCAGTTCAAGGAGTCGTCATGCAGCGTGAGATATACACCCCGACGCGTCGAAGCTTCCTGAGCCTTGGTGCATTGACATGGTTGACCGCATGCGCGCGAAAGGTCGAGAGTGCGTGGCGCCAACGCGACTCGATCATGACGTTGCGCCGGGTGGTCACGGGGAGGAACAGCGCCGGCAAGGCGATCATCGTGCAGAATGGGGTGTCACCGCGCGTGGTCACGACGGAAACACTTCCCGGGCTGGCGTTGGTCGAGCTCTGGGCGACCGACGCCACACCCACATTGCCGGTGCAACCCGGTGACCTCATAACAACCATGACGTCGTTCGTACCGGGCCCCGGCGGCACGCGCTTTCGGATTGTGCAGTTTCCCGGTGCCAGCGATCGTGCGTTCGATCAAGAGGCCTTTCGCCGCGAATACCTGAGCAAGGCTCCAGGTCTCGCGGAGTCGATGGAGCAACAAGACTCGGGGATGCATACAACCGACTCGGTCGACTACGGTGTTGTCATTTCCGGCGAGATCACCCTGGAGGTCGACGATGGTGCGACGGTGAATCTGAAGCCGGGTGATTGCGTGGTGCAGAACGGCACACGACACGCGTGGCGTAACACCCATGCCACACCCTGCGTGATGGCGTTCGTGCTGGTGGGTGCGGCGCGAGACGGCGCAATACGACGCCCGTGAGTGCAGGCGCGGCCGGACGCGGCGCTATCTCGACCGCGACAGCTCCAACCGCGACAGCTCCAACCACGGCAGCTCCAACCGCGGCCGTGTCGCGTGGTTGCTTGCCCGTGCTGCACGATATGGGCAGCCTGTATTGTATGAAAACGACGCTCGCCTTCTTGGTGGCCGAAGCGGTATGTCCATGAGCGACGAAACCATGACCCGCTTGGCGGCATCACTGGCCGACCGCTACACCGTCACCCGCGAGCTCGGCGCTGGTGGCATGGCCACCGTGTACCTCGCGCACGACCTCAAGCACGACCGCGATGTCGCCGAAGTGGGACACACACGGTGTTAATCGTTTCGTGCGCGGCCAGAGCAGGACGAACTGGAGCGTGTTCCCGAATGGGAAGGAGTTTCTGACGGTGGGCGGAAGCGGGTCGACCGGAGGGCCGAAGGCGGTGGTGAACCGGCCGCAGTTGCCAGCGCTCAAGAGCAGCGGGAGCGCGAGTATTTCACGATATATCGTGGTAGCATTGAGCATGCGCCGCTATCTGCACACGCAAGTCGCATCCGATCTGGATGAGAAAATGGTCTTCCTCGGCGGGCCGCGGCAGGTCGGAAAAACCACACTGGCGAAGACACTGCTGGCGGAACCGTCGGGATATCTCAACTGGGATATCCCCGCGCAGCGTGCGCGCATTCTGAAGCGCGAACTGCCCGACACCGACATGTGGGTGTTCGACGAGCTTCACAAGAACAGACGCTGGCACAACTTCCTCAAAGGCGTGTTCGACGAGTTCGGCGACGAGCGGCGTATCCTCGTGACGGGCAGCGCACGTCTTGATCTGTATCGCTACGGCGGGGACTCGCTCCAGGGACGGTACCACTACCTGCGCCTGCATCCACTGTCAGTCGCCGAGTTGGGAAGTACGGCGCCGTCGGATATCGAGGCGCTCTTCACGCTGGGAGGATTTCCCGAACCGTTCTTGCGGGGATCCGCGGCGGCGGCGCGGCGGTGGTCGGTCGAGTACCGCAATCGACTCATTCGCGAGGAAGTCGCGTCGCTAGAAAGCGTCCGCGATCTCGGCGCGATGGAGCAGCTCATGCTCGCGTTGCCAGAGCGCGTTGGCAGTCCGCTTTCACGGAACTCGCTTCGCGAAGACCTCGAACTCAATCATCAAACGGTCACGCGATGGTTGGACATCTTCGAGCGGCTGTACGCCATCTTTCGGTTGCCACCGTTCGGCGCGGCGCGACTGCGCGCCGTGAAGAAAGAGCAGAAGCACTACCACTTTGATTGGAGCATTGTCCCCGACGACGGTCCGCGATTTGAGAACTTGGTCGCTTCGCTTTTGCTCAAGTGGGTGCACTTTCAGTTCGACACCGAGGGTCGAGAGCTGGACCTCCGCTACTTTCGTGATGTCGACGGGCGCGAAGTCGACTTTGTCGTGGTCGAGCGACGCAAGCCGATTCTGATGGTCGAGGCGAAGCTCACCGCTGGCCCTGTCTCGCCGGCGCTCCGCTACCTCAAGCAGAAGTTTCCAGCGTGCGACGCGTATCAGGTCCACCTCCGCGGCGAGCGCGAGAGTGTGACCGATGAGCACATTCGCCTCTGGTCGGCCACTCGCTTTCTCGCGACGCTCGTGTGAGTGGATCGAGCTCCGGGCGTGACACTCGCGCGCTGCGATCATCCCCCCTCGCCATCTGGCGAGTAGCGCGCGCGGCCCCGACCTTTGTGTCTCTCACTGCAGCATCCCACGTGCTCTCACGGGACCATCGCATGCGCTTCTCTTCTGGGCAGTTCCGATACTACGCGCTGGTCGCGACCGCGCTGTTCCTCGGCGTGGCCAACGGCGCCGTCGCGCAGAACACGCGCGCGCCCCGCACCCCGGCCCGGCGCGCCGACAGCGTGCCCGTTCCGCCACTCGAGAATCGCATTGATGTCGTGACACCGATGGCTCCGGAGTTGGCCACCTTTGGGGCCTATCCGATCGGCGTGCGCACCATCACCGTGACCGATCGTAACCGCCGAGATGTGCTGCGCATGACCACGGGCGACAGCACGGCGCGCTACGATCGATCACTCACCCTTGAAGTGTGGTACCCGGCCGCCGCCGCGAGCCCAGCGCGCCTTGGGGAATATCGTGTGATCATGCGCGATCCGTCGGTTACCATCTCGCTCTTTGGCCAAGCCCAGCGCGATGCCACACCGCGCGATGGCGACGCACCGTTTCCGCTCGTCATCATCTCGCACGGATACCCAGGCAATCGCTACTTGCTCAGTCACCTCGGCGAGAACCTCGCCAGCAAGGGCTACGTGGTTGTGTCGATTGATCACACCGAGAGCACGTACGACAATGCCCAAGCGTTTGCTAGCACGCTGTACAATCGCCCGCTCGATCAACTGTTCGTGTTGCAGTCGATCGCTGAACTCGGTGCGCCTGCGTCGCGGAGCTTTCTCGCTGGCCGTGTGGATGCCAGTCGGAGTGGCATCATCGGCTATTCCATGGGCGGATACGGTGTCGTGAATACCATCGGTGGTGGCTTCCGCACGGCGGCGGCCACCCTGCCTGGCGCGCCGCCCAATGGCCTGCTCTTGGAGCGAAGCGCCGACAATCAAACGTATCAACGCAGCGGTGGCGATGCGCGCATCAAGGCCGCGGTGGCGATTGGTCCGTGGGGGATGCAGGCGGGTTTTTGGGATGCGGCGGGCTTAGCCGGCATTCGCACGCCCACGCTCTTTGTGGCCGGCAGCGCCGATGATGTGTCGGGTTATGAGAACGGGACCCGGGCGCTGTTTCGTGGCGCGGTGAACGCTGAGCGCTATCTGCTCACGTTTCTTGGTGCAGGGCACAACGCCGGTGCACCAATTCCGGCGCCCACGGAAAGCTACGCCTACTCACCAACGCTCAAGTCCTTCCCGTTCACGCACTACGCCGACCCCATGTGGGATACGCGTCGCATGAACAACATTCTGGCGCATTTCGTGACGGCGCACTTCGACGCGCAGCTCAAAGGCGACAGCAGCAAACTCGCCTATCTGCAGGTGGTGCCCAACGGAAAGGACGCGCTGTATGCGATGGACCGCGATGGTAAGCCGATGGCCACACACACGTACTGGAAGGGGTTCAAGCGGGGAACGGCGGCGGGGCTGGTGCTGGAGCGGGAACGTGCGGCGGAGCGACGGCCGTAGTCACGCCTACGTCGACCGCGCAACGCGCGTTACGGACGGTTCGCGCAGTATGCGCCGCCGACGCACGTAAGCGGAACAAACAGCTCCCCCTGGAGCTTCCACGATCCATCAATGCGGCGCCACTGTGCCTGATACGTGCCGCTGATGCGCAGCGGTCCATCCGGCTCGGTCCACGTGCCCACCCAATTCCCGCGCTCGGCCGCGACGTCCCAGCGCTGATTGACGTCGATCGCCGTGGGCGTTCGCACGAACTTGGTGTCGGGACGCCGGGCAAATGTCTCCGCCATGCTCCGCACATTCGCCGCGCGATCCACGTTGAGCGTACTGCGCGAGTTCAGCACGCTCATCGTGGGGAGCCATTCGCGCGCAATCGCCGCGGTGTCGTGGGCGGCGATGGCGGCGTTCGAACGTGCGCGCGCAGCACGGATGGCCGACTGATCAGCCCGCGCCGACGCCTGTGCACGAGCGATCGCCGGTAGGCAGGCGAGGAGCGCGACGAGAAGTGTGCGGTCGTGGCGTTTCATGGTAGCGGCACGGTGACGAGGGGTAACGCGGTGGTCGTGTCGTCATTCATCATGAGGGTAGCACCGGACTCCCGAGCGCGACAGCTTCCACGCCATGACTCCCTTCGCGCACTTCCGAACGCTGATGCTCGCAGGCTTCCTCACGGTCGGTTGCCGTGATCAGCCGGCCGCCGATAGGGGCGCCACTGTGCCCGCCTTCGACCTCGACGCCACGCGCGCAATCATTGCGAAACAGAATACCCAGTTCGGGGACGCGCACATCGCCGGCGACGTAGCCGCCATTGACGCGATGTTCACGCCCGATGCCAGATCCTACCCACCAGGCGCCCCCGCGGCGATCGGCATCGACGCGATTCACGCGTTAACCGTGGACTTCCTCAAGGCCGGCGTCACACAGTTCCGCGAAGAGACGGCGGCTTTCTATGGAAACGCGGAGTACGTGGTTGATGAAGGGTCCTATCTGCTG
>JBBQAK010000374.1:0-4029 GCA_038316215.1 Gemmatimonadales bacterium
GGATTCGAGCGCATCAGCACCGCGAACGCTTCACCGTGGCGGAACTCGTCGAGGCACCAGTTCTCGAACCACTTGAAGATCGGGTGAAAGCGCTTGTCCGGCTGCTTTTCAAAGTTGCGAAAGATCGTCACATAGCGCGCGTACCCGATCTTCTCGGACAGGTACGTGGCGTAGTAGATGAATTTGGGCTGGAAGAACGTGTACTTCTTCGCCTTCGTCAAAAAACTGAGGTCGACGGCCACATCGAAGTCGTTCAACGTATGGTTGATGAAGCCGGCATGACGTCCTTCGTCACGGCTCATGAAGCCGAAGAGTTCACGGACCTCGGGATTCTTGATCCGCTTCTTGATTTCGGCATACAGAATACAGCCGCTGAATTCGGCCGTGACCGACGACACGAGGAATTCGATAAACTGCTCGCGCAGCTTCGGATCCATCGCGGAGAGGTCGGCGTCGAATTCTTCGTTGCGTTTGAAGTGGTTCTTGTTCGGATCCCGGCGGAACTCCGCGAGGATGTCGTCCCACAGCTGTTGATGCTCTGGCTTGATCTTGAGGGCATCGATCTTCGCGAAATCCGTGGTATAGAATCGCGGACTCAGGATGGCGTCCTGCTGGGCGTTCTTGGTGGCGTCGTTCACGTTGTCGTACGCGCGAACGGGCAACTCGGTAGCGGTAGGATACATAAGTGTGGGGTCTCTCCTCAGCCTTCGAAGCCGACGTCGTACAGCTCGTACAGTTCCGTGCCGCCGGTCAGCTTCACGAACTGCCGACGCAACCAGCTGGCGCGCTGCACCGTTGCCCGGGAGGCGTAGGTGCGCTGCGTCCCGAACGGGATTCGCGTCGGCGTATTGTGTACCAGCACTTGATCTCCCGGGTCAACCTCCACACCATCGAGGTCCACGTGCGCGTGGAAGTGGTCGTGCGTCGACTCGAGATCGATCGTGCACGCCACGTCGAAGCGACGACGCATCACGAACCATCCCGCCGCCGCCGCCAACCCAAGGCCGGCGATGCCCCACACCATACCGTCCATCACGTCGTTCCCTCGAATCCGGTGATCGTCAACTGCGGCGGGAGGCCGCGGCGCCCGATGTACCGCCCATCGAACTATGATGCAGCGCTATCGCCATGGAGCGATAGAACCCGCGTTCGATAAGCCGTGTCCCAACCATACCCCATGTCTCGAGGACGCGCGATCCCAGCAGGCCAGTCCGGAACGCCCGCTCCGAGATCGGCACGATCGCCGGCGCCCGGTCGGCCTTCGGGAACAGACGGCCCACCGCCCGCAGCGCGACCAGCAAGGCCGTCCCCGGGACGACGGTAATGAGCATCCGCTCGCGGACACGCGGCGCCAAGGCCTCCAGTGAGGCGATCATCTCCGGCAGGTCGTAGTGGATCAGGGAATCCATGGCCACCACGTGGTCAAACGTACCCAGCGCCGGATCCAGCATATCGCCGGAGTGGAAATCGATCGAAACCCCCGCTTCCTCCGCGCGCTCCCGGGCGTGATCCACCAGCGTTGGCGACAGGTCAATCGCGACGACCTCCGCCCCCCGCTTCGCCAGGTCGATCGCCAGGGTGCCCGTGCCGCAACCGGCGTCGAGGATGCGGACGCCGTGCAGATCCGGGCTGAGCCAGTTGAGCAGCGTGTGCCGCATCTGGTCGCGTCCGGCACGCACCGTGGCTCGCACCCGCGAGACCGGCGCATCGGACGTCAGTGTCTTCCACGCGGTTGATGCCGTGCGGTCAAAGTACTCCCCGATCCAGGCCCGCCGCTCGAGGTACGACGCCGATGTGGCGTGCGAACCCCCAGGCGACGTGGCCTCGAACGACGGACCCGGAGTCGGGGAGATTTCAGACGTGAACGGCGTTGGCATCAGTCAAGCCCGAGGAGATCGAAGATTTCGCGGTCCTTGAGTGGATTCGCAGGCAACGGTACCACGTCATCGAGCATGCGCGAGGCGAGCAGCATGTATTGCTCCTGCGCTGCAATCACCTCGGGGGAGTCTTCCATCTCGAAAATCGTGCACTTCTTCAAGCGACTGCGTCGGATCGCGTCGATATCCTGAAAATGCGCCATCGTCTTGAGACCGACGGCCGCATTGAAACGGTCGATCTCGTTCGTGTCTTTCGAGCGGTTCGCCACCACCCCGCCCAGGCGAACCTTGTAGTTCTTCGACTTCGCTTGGATGGCCGCGATGATCCGATTCATCGCGAAGATCGAGTCGAAGTCGTTGGCGGTCACGATGAGGCAGTAATGCGCATGCTGCAGCGGCGCGGCAAACCCACCGCACACGACGTCGCCCAGCACGTCGAAGATCACGACATCCGTGTCCTCGAGCAGGTGGTGCTCCTTGAGCAGCTTCACCGTCTGGCCCGTCACGTAGCCCCCACATCCGGTGCCCGCCGGAGGACCGCCCGCTTCGATGCACTGCACGCCGTTGTAGCCTTCAAACATGAAGTCTTCCGGACGCAGTTCCTCGGAGTGAAAGTCGACCGACTCGAGCACGTCGATGACGGTGGGCACCATCTTCTTGGTGAGCGTGAACGTCGAATCGTGCTTCGGATCGCAACCGATCTGCAGCACGCGCTTGCCGAGTCGCGAAAACGCCGCAGACAAGTTCGACGACGTCGTGCTCTTGCCGATTCCGCCTTTGCCGTAAACGGCGATGACGAGCGCACCGTCGATCTTGGTGCTCTCATCGAGGTGCACCTGCAGACTCCCCTCGCCATCACCGACACTATCAAGAATCGGAAGTCGCGTAGCGGTCATATCGTTACCCCGGTCACGTTGCCCTGCGTTTCATCGGCGCCCCAGTCGGCGCCGTGGTCGTGCATTTCCCTGCATCCTGACATCACGCGAATACACCCTCGAGACGATCTTCGAGATCAGCCGCCGCATTCCGCAGCGCCTCGAGCGTCGCTTCATCGGGCGACCAGTACCCCCGGTCGTTTGCCTCCAGCAGGCGCTGTGCGAGCCCGGACGCCGCGTCCGGGTTCGCCTGCGCGAGGCGCTCGCGCATCGCGTCATCCAGCACGAAGGTTTTCGTGGCTTCCGCGTACACCCATTCCGGCACGGCCCCCTTACCACCGGTGGCCGACCAGCCGAACGTCGTAATCACGTGGCCCGCGATATTTCGGGCGCCTTCGTATCCGTATTCCAGTTGGCTCTCGTACCAGCGCGGATTCAGCAGCTTGGTGCGTGACTCCAGCTCGACCTGCTCGGCCAACGTCCGCACTTTGCCCTGCGCGTTGTTGTAATCGCCGAGGTACACAGCCGGCGCGTCGCCGCCGTTCTGCTGCGCAATCACGCGCGTCATGCCACCGAGTGACTCCACGTACTGATCGATATCCGTGGCACCGAGATCCACCGAGTCGAGCCCCTGGAACGAGAGCGTCGCCTGGCCGAGTGCACGTTTCATGAGTGCAGGTTGCGCCGACGGCCGGCCATCCGTGCCATAGGCGAACCCCTTCCGCTGCACGAACAGGTCGGCCAATTCGTCTTCCTTCTCCCATTTGCCGGTGTCGATTAGCAGGTTCACGTTCGATCCGTAGGCTCCGTCCGCATTCGAGAACACGCGCAGGGCCGCGGTCGCGAGATCGCAGCCCGTCTCCTCCATCGTCTGCAACGCGTGCTTCCGAATGAAGTTCTGCGCCGGATCTTCGTCGGCTTGCGCGCAGATCAACGCCGCCTCGGCGAGCAGCTTGACCTGCAGCGGGAGGAGATCGCGGAAGATGCCGGAGAGCGTGACCACGACATCGACGCGAGGCCGACCGAGGGACGTCAACGGCAACAATCGGGCTCCGGTGAGGCGACCAACTGCATCGAAGCGCGGCACGACGCCCATGAGCGACATGACCTGCGCGAGCGGCGTCCCCTCGCTCTTCATGTTGTCCGTACCCCACAGCACCACCGCCACCGACTCCGGGAGCGAGCCGTGGTCCGCCACGTAGCGTGCGAGCAGCTGTTCGGCACGCACACGACCTTCGAGCATCGCCACCGCGCTTGGCACGCGATACGGATCGAAC
>JBBQAK010000389.1:0-3846 GCA_038316215.1 Gemmatimonadales bacterium
CGTCGGATCGAGCTTGTTCTGGCCGGACAGACCGATCAGGTACGCCGACGTGTTCCGCCCTTCCTGCGGCGAATAGACATAGGCTTCGCGACCAAAACGGCCCGTCTCGGTGATCAGTCCGCCACGGCTGTTACGGTTCTGCCGGAGCAGGCCCGTTGCCAGCAGCTGAAGCGCCTGCGGATCGGCGCTGGCGCCGGCCACGGACGGGGTGTTCGGATTGGTGATGTTCAACGTGTCTTTGCTGCAAGCAGCCAAGGACAGCGTGGCAAGCGACAGGGCACCAATGGTGCGCAGGGGCAAACGGGTCATCTGCACGCGCGGAGCGCCGGAGAGGTTTTCAGTGGAAGTCATGGATTAGAACCCCACATCGACGCTGAAGAAGAACTGGCGGCTCGACGGGAACGGCGCGAGGTCAATGAACCGGTTGAAGTTCGTGTTGCCGAAGTTGTTGAACTCCGGATCGAAGCTCCAGTAATCCGTGAACAGCGCGAGGTTACGGCCGCTGAGGTTGAAACGCAGTGAGCGGGCGCCCGGGATCTTCTTGGCCAATGCTTCCGGCGCCTGATAGTTCACGGTCACTTCGCGGAGCTTCACGTACGATCCCTTCTGGATGTACGGACGGATGTCACCGCCATTGAACGTGGCGTAGCGGCATTCGCCGAGCGTCTGTGTGCCACACGGACGTGAACCCGGGACGATCGAGGCCGGAGCCGCCGCGTCATAGTCACGCGCCTGTCCGCCTTCGTCCCACAGGTTGTTCGTCATGTTCGACACGTAGCCGCCCGCACGCCAGTCGGCGAGGAACGAGAACGTGAACGACTTGTAGGAGAAGTCGTTGTTGAACGTGGTCGTGTGAATCGGATTCGCATCCGCCAGGATCGTGTCGCGCGTGGCGCCGTTCACGCCGAACGGAGCGTTGCCCCAGATCAGCGACGAGCGGGTGTTCGCCTGAATACGGTTACGACCGTAGGCGGCACCGTACGAGCCCGGTACGGCGAACGCCGGCACTGGGATGTTGTTGGTGAACTGCGCATTCTGATTGTAGATGATGCGGCTGGTCCACTCGAAGCTGCCACTACGGATCGGTACCAACGACAACACGCCTTCGGTCCCGAGCACGGCCAGCTGGCCACCATTGATGATCTGGTTGCCCAGACCCGACGACGGCGGGAGCGGGAACGTGAGCAGCAGATCCTTGATCTGACGCTGGTAGCGCGTGAATTCGATACCGACGCGCGAGCGGAACAGGGAGGCGTCGATGCCGAACTCGAGCTCGTTCATGACTTCCGGCTTGATGCCGGTGTTGCCAAGCAGGCCGGCCGAGACGAGCGAGTTGTTGCCGCCGATCAGGCCGCCGTCGGCGTACAGGATGTCACGATCGCCGAAACGCGGGCGGTTGCCCGACTGGCCCCACGCCGCACGGAACTTGACTTCGTCAACCTTCTCCGTAAGCGGCTTCACAAAGCGATACGAGCCCGAGTACTTCGGGAACACGTAGAACTTGTCGCGCTGACCGTTCGCGCTCGAGCGGTCGGCACGGAAGCCGGCGTTTAGCGCCAACTTTTCGTCGAGCAGCAGCATCTGCTCGTTCACGTAGTACGACTGGTCACGGAACTCGGAACGGTCATCGACCGTCGCGATGTCCTGGGCGCCCGCCGCCGTGCGACGCGTGGGCAACAGACCACGGCCGCGGATACGATACACGTCCTGCTTCTGCCGCTCGTACGAACCACCCACCGACGACGTCAACGACGTGATGTACTTCGTGGCCGGCGTCCACGTCCACACCGCATTCATGCCTGAGTTGGACTGCAGGCTGGACGCGTTGTTCTGACCGGCCGTGCCGAGGAAACCGTCGGCCGGCTCGAACTGCAGATAGTTCGGCGAGTACTGCACGCCTTCCTGCTGGAATCGGTCGAAGCCACCAAGATACGACAGCTGCACCGTGTGGCGCGTGGTGCTGAGCAGCGCGTAGCCGAGGCGGATGTTCGCGGCCTGACGGAACACGGTCTCGTCGCTCTGCATCGCGTTCAGCACTTCGAACGGATTGGCCGTACCCGAGCCGCCGCCATCGAACGGCATGCGGATGTAGCGACCCGATGCATCACGCGACCGCAGATCGACGATCGCCGGCGTGTAGCCGAACGTGTACGTCGGGCTGACACCGGCGTTGTTGTTGTTGCCGATACCGCGCTGGAAGAAGTTGCGCGTGACGTCGATGCCCATGCTCGCCGTGAGCTTGGAGCCGATCGTCTGGTCGAGATTGATGCGGCCACCGGTACGACGCGCGCCGGTGTTGATCATGATGCCCGATTCCTGACGGTCGCTGAGCGACGCGAAGTAGCGGGTGTTGTTCACACCGCCAGAGGCGGACAGCAACGTTTCCCACGACGGATCGGTGCGGCCGTACAGCTGCTGCTGCCAGTCGTAGTTCGTGCAATTCGGATTACAGGCGGCCGTGGCCGCCGCGAGTCCGACCGGGCCGCCGACGAAGTCTTTCACATCGTCGAGCGTGCCGTACTGACGATGGCCGAGCGAGCGCATCAACTGCTGCGTGCCCATACGCTGCGTCAGGTTCCAGCGCGGTGCGCCGGAGGTGCCCTTCTTCGTCGTGATCACCACCACGCCGTTCGTGGCGCGCGAGCCGTAGATGGCCGTCGCGGCCGCCGACTTCAGCACTTCGATATTCTCGATGTCGTTCGGATTCAGGTCGGCCAAACGGTTCACGACCTGGTCCTGTGAGGAACCGGTCGAGCCGCTCGCGCGCGTAATCGCGCTGGCGCCCGACGAGATACCGGCGTTCGAGATGATGATGCCGTCGACCACGTACAGCGGGTCGCCCTGTCCGAGCACCGACGTAGCGCCACGGATCTGGATCTGGGCACCACCACCCGGCGCGCCGCCATTTTCAAAGATGCGCGCGCCGGCAACCTTGCCGGCGAGATTGCTTTCGACCGAGCGGGCCGGTACGCGATTGAGCTCCAACGAGCTCACGGTCGCGACGGCGGTCGCCGCCACCCGACGGTCGGTCGTGGTCGCCTGACCCGTGACCGTCACGCCTTCCAGCTGCAGCACATCCTTTTCCAGCACGAAATTCGCCGTGTTCTCGGTCGGGCCGAGGCGGATGGTCTGCCGCTTGTAGCCAAGCTGCCGTGCCAGCACCACGACTTCGCCCGAGGGCACACGCATGCGGAATTCACCGCGTTCGTTGGTGCGGACACCGACCTGCTGTCCGACGATGCTGACGGTCACGTCAGCGAGGGGAGTGCCGACGACAGCCTGCGTCACCTTGCCCGAGATATCTCGGGTTTGTGCGTCCGCGCGAAGCGGGAGCACGGCAACCGCGAGTGCCGCGGCGAACGAGAAAAACCTACCCATAAAGGGTCTCCGATGGAGGGGGAGGCGGAGCGATCGAGCAACGGTTCGTGGCGCAACGCGCGAGCGTGACGCCGCTACCCGCTTTTTCGATGTCAGGTTGGGACGAAAGTGTCACACAATCCTGACAGTGGTACTGTAAACAACAAAGTAGGTCGGATGAACGTCACAGTGGTAGGTCATAACGCGCGTCTGGTTGGGACAAGACGCCAGCCGAGGCGCCAGCCGTGCGATTGGGGACGCCACACCCGACCGTCAGGGACGAGGGGACCCCGCGCCAAAGGCCGCTCGTATCCGCACCGTACGCTCGAGCTCGTCTCGGCTTTGCCGAATCTTCTGCTGCAGGTCGTCCGCCAGCATCGGATGGGACGCCAGCCAGCCGTCGATCTGTCGTAGCGCGTCGGCGTCGCGCTGCCCGCCGATCGTGGCGCCCAACCAGCTCCCTAAAAAGAAGATCCGGCGGTTCTGCTG
>JBBQAK010000462.1:0-2615 GCA_038316215.1 Gemmatimonadales bacterium
GACACCGAGCTCCTTCTTGATGAGTTCCGCCGCCGGCGGAGTCTTCAAAATGAAGGTGAACGACTTGTCGCCGTAGATCGTGACCTCGACCGGGATGATCATATCACCGCCCTGCGTCCGAGCATTAAACTCTTTGCAGAAACCCATGATGTTGATACCCTGCGGACCGAGGGCCGTACCTACTGGGGGCGCCGGGTTCGCCTTGCCTGCAGGAATCTGCAGCTTGACAAATCCAGTGACCTTCTTGGCCATGCGTCTTCCTCATCGCAAGTTCCGCAGCCGGACTATCCGGCGCTGCGGTCGTGCTGCCACGTTGTTTTGCGTCGAGTGGTCGCGACGTCCTGCGAAGAACTCAGTACCCGCGTAACTGCAGGTAGTCGAGCTCCACACTGGTGGGTCGGCCGAACAGGCTGACCGACACCCTGACCTTGCCCTTGTCGGACAAGATCTCTTCGACGGTACCGTTGAAGTCGGCGAACGGACCTTCTGTGATCGCCACCGCCTGACCGATAAGGAATGGAATCTCCTCACGTGTCGGCGCTTCCTCGGTCGAATCCGACTGCCCCAGCAACCGACGGACTTCGTCGTCACGCAGCGGGGTCGGCTCCTTTTCCTTCCCGACAAACTTGATCACGTTCTGAATGGCGTTGACCTCGTGCAAGGTGTCCTGGCTGGCGACCATCTCCACGAGCACGTAGCCCGGGAACATCTTCCGCTCGACCGTCACCTTTTTGCCGTTCTTGATCTCTACCACTTCCTGAACCGGCACGAGCGCCTGACGAATCAGGCGATCTTCAGGCGCCGCCGAATCCATGTCGATCTTCCGCTGGATCAGGCGCTGCACCTTGTTCTCGTGGCCAGACGTGGTCTGGATCGTATACCACCGGTGCTCAAGCATCGACAGGGACATATGCGGGTCAGCGACCGAACAACATCGCGGGCAGGCGCACGAGCAGCGCCTGCAACGCAACATCGATCAGGGCGATCATCGCACCAAGAATCAGCACAAAGATGATGATCTGGATCGTCGCCGTTTGGAGCTGCTGGCGATCGGGCCACGTCACCTTCTTCATCTCGGCAATCACGTCATGATAGAACGTGACCAACCGTGTGCCGACTCCCGGACGGGAAACCTCGACGGGAGCCGTCATGTCTACTTCGTTTCCTTGTGCGTCTTGTGACAGTTGCACCGCGGGCAATACTTCTGCCACTCCACCCGCTCAGGGTGAAGACGCTTGTTCTTCGTGGTGAAGTAGTTGCGGTTTTTGCACTCGGTGCAACCGAGAATGATCTTTTCGCGCGCCATGTTCCGGCTCCGTGCTACAGCACACAGACGTCTTCTGCACCGGGTGCGCCGCCTGCATTCGCTGGGCGCGCTTAGCCATTTTCAGGCTCCCCGATGGATCTCCCCCGAATGGGGTGAGCCTTGCAACGTAGTATGGCTCGGACGCGCTCGCAAGTCACGTACTGTGAGCAGGTTGCAGCGGACCCTCGATTTGCAACCCGAATAAACCACGAAATACAACGAGCCGATCAGCGCTTATCCACCACGACCGCTCCGCCCTTCATGACCCAGCGTACCCGGTCGAGGATGACCGCGATGTCCGCCAGGGGGTCCCCCTCGACCGCGACGATATCAGCATAGAAGCCAGGGGCAATGCGCCCCAGCTTGGTCGGCTGCCCCAGCAGCAACGCGCCGTTCGTCGTCGCGGTGGTCAGTGCCTGCGCCGGCGTCATCCCCGCTTTCACAAACCATCCCAACTCGCGCGTGTTCTCGCCGAACATCCAGTACACGGCGTCGGACCCCATGGCGAAGCGCACGCCGGCGGCATGCGCGCGACGAGCGGTGGCGAGATTGAGGAGACGGAACGAGTCGAGTCCGGCGACCTGCTCGCGCGAGTAGCCGAGGAGTGAGGCGTTCTCGGCGTAGAACCGATTGTGATCGATAGTGGGCACATACATCGTGCCACGCGTCGCCCATTCCGCGAGCGTCGCGTCGTCGAACCCCGCTGGATGTTCGACGGACTCGGCACCAGCGCGCAGCGCCGCGCGTCCGCCGGAATCCCCGTACGAATGAATCGCGATCGGCCGCTTGAAGCGATGGGCCGTCTCCACGGCCACGCGCATCTCGACGTCCGTGAAGGTCTGCACGCCGGTGACGTTCGCGTACGTGCCGGTGGAGCCGTACATCTTGATCCAGTCGGCTCCGGCCTCGACCTGAGCCGAGATGGCCTCCTTGATGTCCAGCGTGTCACGCACGCGACCGCGCACCGCGAGTGAGGGCTGACCGGCGACCAGGGGCGTGGTGACCTTCGAGAGTCCATAGCCGGCGACGAACATCCGCGGCCCGACCATCGCCCCGCTGCTCACGGCGTCGCGGATGCCGATGTCGGCGTAATTGCTGGCGCCGAGATCGCGCACGGTCGTTACGCCCGTTTCGAGGGTGCGCCGCAAGTTGGTAGCGGCCGCGGCGATGACCGAATCGCGGGAGCGCGGACCGTTGGCCAAGGGATTCGCTTTGTCGCGTACGAACGTCATGTGCGTATGCACATCAATCAGACCCGGGATCGCCGTGTAGCGCCGCAGATCGACGACCGTCGCGCCCTTGGGAATCA
>JBBQAK010000012.1:0-18534 GCA_038316215.1 Gemmatimonadales bacterium
CGTCTTGCCCTGCTTGTTGGCCCAGAATCGGTTGTACGCCAGCTGATTGAGCACGCCGTTCTGCACCCACGTCTGCTTGCCCGTGGGCATGCCTTCACCGTCGAACGGTGAACCAAGAATGAGTGCGTCGCCGGGATCGGAAATCAACGACACACGTTCATCCACGATCTTCTCGCCGAGGCGCGAGCCACCACCGGCCTTGGAGAACGCGGAGCGTCCTTCGTCGGCCGAGCGGGCCTGGAAGGCGCCGCCCATGAGGCTCACGAGGTTGGCGGTCGCTTCGGGCTCGAAGATCACGGTATAGCGACCGGGCTCGATGCCCACCGGATTGCGCGAACGACGCGCCTTGTCGATGGCGCGGTCGGCCACCGACTGAAAGTCGATCGCGTTCCAGTCGGTGCTCTCGCTTCCCACCCACCCGGAGCCGGTACCGTCGGTGGTGCGTGCGGTGAGCGTGTAGTTGGCACTCGTACCGCGATGATACGCGAACAACCCGGCGCTGTTGCCGATGGCGTTGGCGCTGGCGTTGCAAATGATGAAACCGGCTACGGTGAGATCCTTGGCTGCGCGTGCGGGCGCGAGCGCGGTCATGGCCGCCGTGGCACGATCTTCCGCCGAAAGATCGGCGGTGCGATCGGACCACGCGTTAACCGAGGCATACGTCTGCGGCGGTAGCTCGCCGAGATACTCAGGATCCTCGGGAGCGAGTCGTGCCAGCGCTTCTGACTGCTCGACGGCACGGCGCAGTCCTTCGTCACTACGGTCGTTCGTGACCACACTGGCTTTGCGTTTACCGAACACGCTTTGCACGCGGATGGTGCTGTTGGTGGTCACGCCGGACGTGGACATCTGATTGTCAGCGAAGCGCAAATTCGTTTCTCGCGCGCTGTTTACCGACACCCGCACGGCGTCGGCCTTGGAGAGCTTGACCGCACGCTCTACGATGGATTGGGCCTGTTCGCGCGAGAGCACGCCGATCGCGGCCATGGCTTTGCTGTCGCTGACGGTGTCACTCATGGAGTCGCTCATACCGTGCGTCCCGTATTGATGATGTTCGCGTTCTTGAAGCGCGTGGGGACGCAGCCGTGGCTGACCGCGTTGGACTGTCCGGGTTGGCCCTTGCCGTCGTTGAAGGTGCCGCCAAACTCGTAGCTGCTCTTGCCGCCGAGCATGTCGAGGGTGTTCCAGAAGTCCGGCGTACGCATTTGGTAGGCGGCGTCCTTCACCTGGCCCACGATTTTGCCTTTGCGTACTTCGTAGCAGAGCTGCGCGCCGAACTGCGCGTTGTAGCGTTGCTGATCGATGGAGTAGGAGGCGCGTCCGATCATGGCGATGCCCTTGTCGGTGGCGGCGATGAGATCATCCCAGCTCAAGTCTTTCGCGCCCGGTTGCAGCGACACATTGGGCATGCGCTGGAACTGCACGTCGGCCCAACTCTGCGCGTACGAGCAGCCGTGCGAGCGCACCGGCTTGCCGTTCTTGGCATACCACGACGACAGCCATGGCGCCTGTTCACGGGTGGTCTGGTAGTCGTTGAGAATGCCGTCTTTCACAATGTGAAAGGTGTCGGGCTGCACACCGTCGTCATCGTACCCGATGGTGGCCAGCGCGCCGACTTCATCGCGATTGCCCACGAGGTTCATCATTGGCGGCCCGAGCTTGAGCGAGCCGAGCACTTTTTCTGGCGGCGCCATGAAGCTGGTGCCGGCGTAATTGGCTTCGTAGCCCATCGCACGATCGAGCTCGGTGGGGTGCGCGAGCGATTCGTGAATGGTGAGAAACAGTTGCGATGGATGCAGAATGAGATCGTAGCGTCCCGGCTCCACCGGCTTGGCCGTGAGCTTCTCGGCCGCTTCCTCGCCCCACTTGGTGGCGTTCTTCACGATGTCGGCTTCCAGCACATACTCCCAGCCGCGGCCGGCGGGCTGCACGACTTCGGGGCCGCGCACGGCGGTGCCCGAGCGATCTGGTGCCACGGCGGTACAACTCATCGTGACCCAGCTGCGCACGTAATCTTGCGTGATCACCGAGCCGTCGGTGTTCGCGTAGTTACGCTCTTCCTTTACGAACGACAGGCCGGAGTTTACGAAGCGCACGTTGGGCACTTTCAGTGCTTCGGCGTTGGCGCGCAACAGGAGGTCGGCCTTAGTCTCCACCGGCACGGTGAACGGGTCGATCTGATAAGCGCTGCGCCAAGTGGCGTTCGGGTGCGCCGGTGACGGCGCGAGCTCAACGCGACGATCGCGCGCGATGCGATTCGCCTTGGCGATGGCGACGGCTTCTTGCGCAGCCGAACCGACGCCTTCTTTGGTGAGCTCCTGCGTGGCGCAGAATCCCCAGCAGCCGTCCACCAATACGCGCACACCGCAGCCCATGGTGTCGGTGTCCACCACGTCGGTGACCTGACGTTCGCGCGTTTGGATGCTGTTGTTGCGATTGCGCGAGATGCGCACGTCGGCCCATGACGCGCCGTAGCGCTTGGCGGCGTCAAGCGCCTCCATCATGAGCTCGCGGGTGGCCGCGTCGGTGTAGAGCGCGGGGAGCGGCTTGCACCCGGGCAGTGCACGAAGCGCACTCGGGCCGATCGCCAGCGCGCCGAGTGCGGCGCCGCCGGTGACGAGAAAATCGCGACGAGTAGTCATGTCACGAATGTATCGCCACCGACGGATCAGGTCACGCGCGAAGCCGCGCGCGACCCCGTTTACGACACCTTACTTCAGGTTGGTCTTGAAGAAGCCGACGGTCTTGGCGAAGGCGTCTTCGGCGGCCGACTTGTCATAGGCCTGTCCCGTGGGATTGGCGAAGGCGTGGTTCGCGTTCTCATACACGTTGATCGTGACGGAGCGGCCACCCTTCTTCATGGCCGCTTCCATCGCGCGCACACTGTCGAGCGGAATACCGGTGTCCTTGCCGCCGAACAGGCCGAGTACCGGTGCCTTCAGACGTGCGAGCTGCGCCGGATCGGTGATCGGCGCGCCGTAGTAGATCACCACGGCGTCGAGGTTGGCGCCGCCCACGAGGCCGGTGCGCAGTGACCAGTGTCCACCGTAGCAGTAGCCAACGGAGCCGATCGAGGTGGCGCCGGCCTTCTTCAGGTACGTGATAGCCTCACCGAGGTTCTTCTCACCACCGGCGATGTCTGCCATGCCCGCCTGATAGAGCTTCATTGCGGCATCGGGCGTGGTCGCGACCGACCCGAACAGATCGACGGCGAGCACGGTGTAGCCCTCGCCCGCGTAGCGCTTGGCCATCGCCTCGATGCTTTCGTTCAAGCCCCACCATTCGTGCACCATGATGATCGCCTTGCCCGTCTTGGCGCCGGCGGCCGGCTTGGCGAGGAAGCCCTTGATGGCCTTCCCGTTGATGGTGGCGTACGTCACGGTTTCGCCGACCACATCGACGCGCGGCGCGATGCGGGCGCCGGCCGAGGCGGTCGGCGTCTCGCTCATGTGCTCGCGATGCATCGCGGCGGCATAGTCGGGCTGGGCGGGCTTGGCGTTCTGGGCGCCGGCGTTGGAGGCGACGGTCAGGAGCAGGGCAGCGCCGGCGGCAAGCCGCGTCGCGTGTGCGGTCGGTATCATGGATGTGGCTCTGTGTCGGGAATAATCAGGTTGCTCGGACGGGCAAAACTGCCTCAGTAATGAAACACCGGAGTGGGTCGCTTCGTTTCCGGAAACGGAAAACAGCGAAACGACGAACAGCCAGAACACGGAGATCACTGATCAAAAAGGAAGCAACACGGATCAGCCAACAGCGCGTTTTTGCTGATCCGTGTTGCTTCCTGTCCATCGGTGTCATCCGTGTTCTGGCTTTTGTTTTTTTCGCTGGCCTACGCGATCGATCGTTTCATCGGAAGCATTGGCAACGTCGTGCCATCGGGCATCTCGTACTCCACGCGCGACTCGGGCACGAAGCCCAGCGCTCGGTACAGCGGTTCGCCCGGCAGCGTCGACATCAGCGATAGCGACGAAAATCCCGCGCGTTCGGCGGCGGCGCTGCAGACGCCGAGCAACCGTTTGGCGTAGCCGCGGCGGGTGTGGTCGGGGTGCACGTAGAAGGCACGGATGCGGGCCGGCGAGAGGGCCGGATCCAGGCGTCCTTGGGACCGGCTTCCAAACTGATCACCGCCGAACAACGTCTGGCGATCGCTCCAGCCGCCAGCGGCGACCATCTCGCCGTGTTGTTCGAGTACGAAATAGCTACGGTCGTGAATGAGACTGCTGTCCACGCCGAACACGTACGCCAGCGACGACTCAACCTGCGCGTCGGTGTAATACCCGGTGGCCAGACGGCGCACCGACAGGTCGATCAGCGCGGTGAGGGCCGGCACGTCGGCGTAGCGGGCCACGCGACCGTGCGGGGCCGCGGCCATGGCTTCCACGGCGTGCCAGCCGTCGGGCCACGCGCCGTAGCCGGCGTCCGCGTTGATGTGGCCCGCCTCGCCCACGTCCCAGACGCGGCTGCCCCACGCCGTGGCGTAGCGCTCCGCCTGCTCGAACGTCACGTACTCGTCGTTGCGGCTGGCCACCACCGTGCTGGGGAAGGGCAGCGCCGCGAGCGGCACCGGCGCGAAGCCCGAGGGGCCACTCGGATATCCGGCTGCCAATGGATCGCTGGGCGCGACCAACAGCGCACCACGCACGCGCATGATGAGTGCGAGCGGCGCGCCCCGCGCCCAATGCGCGACCATGGCACAGGCGCTGCTGTGCGCGACCAGCACCACATCGTGTCTGTTTTCCTGCATCACGTGCGTAAGGCGTGCCACCCAGTCGGCGCATCGCGGCGCGGCCCATTCCTGTTGTACGACGCGCTCCACGAGCAGCGATGCGTCTGCCGACGACTGGGCCTGCCAGCACGACTGCCAGTGCTCCGGCCCGGAGTCGTACAAGCCGGGCAGCAGCAAGACCATCGCCGCCAACTCAGACGACACCGATCGCCCTCGCCAGAATCGCGGGATCGATATTGCCGCCCGTGACCACCACCATCGTGGTGCGGTCACGCGTCTCCAACTTGCCGGCTAACAGGGCCGCCAGCGCGGCCGCGCCGCCCGGCTCCACCACCAGCTTGAGTTCGCGTACGGCGAACGCGATGGCCGCGAGTACCTCGTCGTCGGTCACCGTGAGACCGGCCCCGACGCGCGGTTGATTGATGGAGAAGGTGAACTCCCCGGGGGTCGGTGTCACGATCGCATCGCAGATCGAGCGCATCCCCGGCTCGTTCGCCACGCGATGCCCCAACCGCAGCGAACGCGCCGTGTCGTCGAAGTCGGCCGGCTCGCAAGGATGCACCACTGTGCTCGGCGAGACGGCTTCCGCCGCCAGCGCGCAACCCGCGGTCAGTCCGCCACCGCCGCAGCACACCAGGAGCGCGTCGTGCGTGTACCCCATCGCCGATGCCTGGAGGAGCGCCTCGAGCGCCAGGGTGCCTTGCCCGGCGACGATGTGCGGGTCTTCAAAGGGCGGAACGATGGTGAGTCCGTGCTCCTGCGAAATGGCGCTGCCGATCGCCTCGCGGTCTTCGGTATAACGGTCATACAGCACGACCTCGCCGCCGAAGGCGCGGGTCCGTTCGATCTTGAGCGCCGGCGCATCCTTCGGCATTACGATCACCGAACGCATGCCCAGCAGCGACGCGCTGTACGCCACGGCCTGCGCGTGATTTCCTGACGAATACGCCACGACGCCACGCGACCGTTCGTCGTCGGAGAGCTGCAGCAGGCGATTCAATGCGCCACGCAATTTGAACGAGCCAGTGTGTTGCAGCACCTCGGCCTTGAGCAGCACGCGGCCCCCCGCGCGCGCGTCGAGCGCTGGAGACGTCAGCAGCGGCGTGACCTGTGCGTGCGGCGCGATGCGGGCGGCGGCAGCGCGGATATCGTCGATCGTCGGAACAGCGGGGAGCGTGGTGGGCATGCTGAATAATCCACCCCCGAGCGCACCACCGAAAGCCACGCGCCAGCTACTCCCTCCTTCTTACTCCTTACCCCGTACTGCCTTCGGCTCCCGTTTGCTCCGCTCGCTACCGCACGTAATGGCCCGTTCGAAACGCGTCCGAGGGCGCAGCACGTACCCATCGGCCAGCCCGGAGTCGATCGCGGTGCGCGCGGCCAGGTACTGCGCCGGACACGGTGCCCAGAGCGCGTCATCCATCGCGGTGGCCACCGGGGTGGGAATACCGGTAAACACCCACAGCATCGCGATGAACCCGATCGCCAGCGCGAGGACGGCGAAGAGTCGTCCGATCCGCCGGATGCGACGCGGCGCCGGATCGCCCGGACGCGGCGCGAACTGCATGGGATGGTCGGATCGGTCGGACATGCTGCAATATGGGCACGAGGACTGTAGCTTCGCTGATATCGCCCTGTGGTACGACGTGAATGCCCACCATTTTATCCGACGACGTGGAGATCGACCTCGAACTGAGTCTCCTGGCCTTTCAGAGCCGGGTCCTCGCGTTGGCCGAAGATCACGACGTGCCATTGCTCGAGCGGCTTCGCTTTTTGGGCATCGTCACCAGCAACATCGACGAGCTGTACATGGTACGTATGGCCGAGCTGCGCCGCGCGGCCATCGATGATGGTGGTCAGGCTTCCGATCGGTTGCTAACCGTGGAGCGCGGCATCGACGCGCTCCTCGTGCGGCAGTCACGTTGTGCTACCGAGTGTCTTCGCGAGGCGGAGCGCGTAGGCGTGCGACTGCTGTCGTGGAACGAACTGTCCGTCGATGAGCAGCATGTGCTGCGCGTCCAGTATCTCGAAGATATTCAGCCGGATCTGCGCCCGCTGGCGATCACGCTGAGTCCCGGGCATCCGCTACCGCATCTGCCGCACCTCGGGCTCTTTCTCGCGGTGCTGTTCCGCCGCGCTCCGGGTGAGCGGCTGCACTTGGCCGAGCATGATTTGCCCGGCGATATGCCGCGATTGTTGGCGGTGCCGGATCGCGCCGGCGCGGTGATCGCGATCGAGGAGGTGTTGCGGGCCCACGCGCACCTGCTGCATCCGGGCACGATCGTCGAGAGCGCGTATCTCTTCCGCGTGACCCGTGGCGGCGATCTCCCCATCATGGACGACGAAACCGGCAGCCTGCTCGGCGCCGTGGCGCTGGCTACTGAGCGCCGGGTGCACAACCCCGCGGTACGCGTAGAGGTGGAGCGTAGCATGCCCGATGCCGTCGGCGCGCTGATCCTCGACACGTTGCGGCGCGAAGCCATCGGCCGTGATATGGAGCTCACCGTGGACTCGGTGCAGCACGTGGACGGGTTGCTCGACCTGCGCTGTCTGCAGTCGCTGCCGTTGCCCGACGATCCAGCTCTGGAGTTCCCACCGATGGCGGCGCGATCGCCCGTGGGTGATGGGTCGATGTTCAACCGGCTGCGTGACGGTGACCTGCTACTGCACCATCCGTTCGAGGCCTTTGATGACAGTGTCGTCCGCTTCTTTCAACAGGCGGCCGATGATCCCGATGTTACGTCGATCAAAGCAACGCTGTATCGCGTGGGAAATCCATCGCCGATCGTGGACGCGCTGGTGAAGGCGGCCGACTCGGGCAAGCAGGTTGCGGTGGTGGTCGAACTCAAGGCGCGCTTCGACGAAGTGCACAACGTCCAATGGTCACGGGCGCTCGAGGCGGCCGGTGTCGATGTGACGTACGGCATCGCAGGTCTCAAGGTGCACGCCAAGGTCGCGATGGTCACGCGCCGGGAGGGTGAGACCTCCGTGCGCTACGTACACGTGGGCACGGGCAACTACAATCCGCGATCCGGTCGGCAGTACACCGACCTCAGTTTGTTCTCCGCGCGGACCGATCTCGCTGATGCGATGGACGTGCTCTTTGCCGGACTCACGGAGCGTCACGCGCCGCCGGGCGCGCTGCCGCATGGTGCGCTGGTCGCTCCGCATCAGCTGCTCACCGGCTTGCTGGAGCGCATCGAACGCGAGATCCAGCACGCGACGGCCGGGAAGCCGGCGCGGATCACGATCAAGATCAACGGACTTGGCGACCGCGAGATGGTGCACGCGTTCGAGCGGGCCTCACAGGCCGGCGTGCAGGTGGAGTTGATTGTGCGCGGTATCTGTATCCTGCGACCGGGCGTGCCCGGAGTCTCCGACCGCATCCGCGTGACCTCCGTCGTCGGACGTCTGCTCGAACACTCACGGATCTACCGCTTCGAGAACGACGGGAACCCCGAGTATCTCATCGGCTCGTCCGACCTCCGCTCGCGAAATCTGCGCCGGCGCGTCGAAGTGCTGGTACCGGTACTTGGCGCGTCGTTCCAGGCACGACTCGATGCGATTCTGGATGCGTATCTGCATGACGGCACCGCCTGGGAGTTGCAGGCCGACGGCGAATACCGTCAGACCGGCGATCGCAGTGCTTCATCGGCGCAGGCAGCGCTCGCCTGACGGTGAGCGGCGATCCGCGTCGAAACGCCGTACATTCACACAGGGATTCTTCTCCCATGACGCCTTGCCGAGTCTGTCGCCAATGATGCCAACGTTTCGCACGCGCGCCGTGCTCGCTGTGTGGGCCATACTCTCCGCGTCCGCTGCCGGCGACGTGTCGGCGCAGGCGCAGACGCAGCGGGCAACGCCGATCCGGGTCAGACTTCCCGGCAATTTGCGATGGATGTGGATGGACTCTGTGGCGACCGACCCGGTTTCCGTCGCTGCATCGCCGGCGATGACGTACACGGCCGCCTCCGCCGTGCTGCAGGAGCTCAAGGTGCCGTTGTCGGTCAATGAGCCGCAGAATGGTGTGTTGGGTAATGGCGGGTTCACGATGGTGCGGCTGCTCGGGCGCGAACGACTCTCGAAGTATCTCAGCTGCGGCACGGGAAACAGCGGCGCGTACGCCGACGTCCGACGCGTCACGATGGCGTTGTTCTTCTGGTTGGACTCAACCGGTCAGGCGCAGAGCACGGTCAAAGTTGGCATGCTCGCCGGGGCGCAGGACCTGGAAGGCGTCTCGAAGAACGCGCTCTTGTGCGGGTCGACTGGTACGCTCGAGACCTTTCTCACCGAGGAGATTCGGAAGCGTGCGGTGATGCCGTGAGCATCTTCACGGCCCGCTCGGGCACCCGTGCTTCCTGCGCCACCACGACGCGAACGCCGATGCTGCCATCCCTGATGCAAACTGTTCGTACGCTCGCCGCGCTCGCGTGGACTGTGCCGCTCGTCGTGTCGCTGCCACGCGCGTTGGCTGCGCAGTCACCGCCCATCCGGTTGCGCCTCCCCGGCTACTTCACGCCGATGTCGGTGGACTCGGTGGCGATGGCTCCGGTTACCGCGCAGGCGCCACGTGAGATCACGTACAAGGCCGCCAACGCGGTGCTCACGGAACTCAAGATCCCCGTGACTACGCAAGATCCGGCCTTCCGTGTGCTTGGCAGTGGCAGCGCGCGCATGATGCGCAAACTCGGACGTGAGCGTCTGTCGTCATACTTGAACTGCGGATCCGGTATGAGTGGTTCGCACGCCGACGGATGGCGCGTCACGATGGCGATTTTCGTGTGGTTCGAAACGGTGAGCCCGACCGAAACGCGCATTCGGGTAGGCATGCTCGCCGGCGCGCAGGATGTCGAGGGGGTCTCGAAGGATCCGGTGGCCTGCGGATCGACGGGCGTGTTCGAAACGCAGTTAGCCGAGATGATTCAAAAGCGCGTGGCGATGTTCTAGGGAGTTGGGATCGGGCCTGGATGTCGAAAGGTGTCGCGCGAGTGCCACGGATGATGTGGGTCGTCACCACCGTCTGCTGTCACTTCCACCGGGAATCGACGTCTGCAAGGCGATCTGTGGCGATTATGAAGATGGCATCAGAATTGCCCTTGAGGTCGGTATCAGGATGTAGCGCAGTTGAACCGACAGCCCCCGACTCCAATGACGTCTCTCCGCTTTACCACGCTGTTGTCCATTGTGACATTCGCTGCGACGTCATCGGCGCAGGCGCAGACCGCGACGTTCGATTTCGCGAACCTTCCCGCGACCGTTCCGACGAGCGGACTCGGGCCAGCCTGTACCGCAAATGACCGATGCAGCGCGCGCGGTGGCTCGCTCACGTTCATGCAGAATGGCGTGTCGGTAAGTGCGTTCGGGTACTTCAACGGTGTCCTCGCCAACGGCATGGTCGTGCAGGACTACGAGGGCAGCTACAGCGCGCAGAATAAGATCGGCGCGGGCCTTGGTGTGTACAGTCAGTTCAACGCGAACAACGGGCCGAGTAACAGCGGCGACGACAACATCACGTTGGGTGAGTCTCTCAAGCTCTCGTTCGCAAACTCGGTGTTTTTCTCGACGCTTGGGATGCGATCCGACGGGCACAACGTGACGGGTTGGTCGGCCAACTCGATGTTCGAGTATCGCGTGGATGGCGGCGCGTGGACAGCTGGAGCGCTTCCGGCGAACAGCGGCAACTTTGCGGTCAACAAGACCGGAACGGATTTCGAATTCCGTTACAAGTCAACGGGTGGCGATCAGTTCTACATCAGCGGAGCCACGGCAACGGTCGTACCTGAGCCGAGCACGTATTTGCTGATGGCGAGCGGCTTGGCGGGTTTGATGGGCATCGCGCGTCGTCGTCGCGCGGCCTGATCTGTACTCATCACCACGAAAGCCCGCTGGTCTCGAAGAGACCGGCGGGCTTTTTTCGTTCGCCGTCGCCGAAACGCGGATCGCCGCGTTCAGCGCGTGAAGGTCGACAGCAACGAGATCTGTCCGTCGGTCCGCAGGCCCAGCAGGCCGTCGGCACACAACACGAAGCACGTCGCGCCGCTTCCGCTCATCATCCCGATCGTCGGCATGCCGCTGGCGCGCCGCTCGGCCGCGAATGTGCGAAGGCCAGGAAGTACAGCGGCGACGCCTGCGTGCATGGCGCTGACAACCGGTTCGAAGTCGTTCACGGCGGCGGCGGCAATCGCGTCCCAGCTTGCGAATGCGGCCAACGAATACGACGCGGCATGCACGGTATCGCCACTGGCCTCGCGTGCCCGCGCGAACGCGCCGTAGGCCGCGCCCGTGTTCACGCCATCAGCGAAGGTCGCCAGCCACACGGCCGCGCGCGGAAGCGCGGGTAGTGGTAACAAGCGATCTCCGCGACCCCACGCCCACGCCAGCGAGTGACCGCTCACCAGAAAGGGCACATCGGCACCGAGGGTGCCGGCGAGTGCGAGCAGACGCGCGTCACCGAGCGGCGTAGGACACATCGCTTCGAGGGCGCGCAACACGGCGGCGGCGTCGGCGCTGCCACCCCCGAGTCCGCCGCCCACCGGAATCTGCTTCTCGATTTCGATGTTCCAGTCGGTCTGCCAGTCGCTGGCTTCGGTGTACGCCACCGCCGCTCGCCACGCCAGATTCTGTTCGACCGGCCCGAGACCGCTGGCGGGCATCGTGGGCCCATCGCAGGTGAGCGCGCGGGGCATTGTCCCTACCCGCACGTGCACGAGGTCGTGGAGTTCGAGTAGCTGAAAGAGTGTTTCGATGCCGTGGTAGCCACTGGCTTCACGCGCCAAAATTCGGAGGACCAGATTGATCTTCGCGGAGGCGCGTTCGGTGCGCGAATTGCAGGTCATACTCGCGTTACGTCGACGGATGATCGACGGGTACGACGGGCGCTGGCGCGACCGCGACGAGCTCTGTGCTCTTGCCGCTCAACGTGCCGACGCTCAGCCCGAGGCGCGCGAAATACACAGCGCCGATAATCGTGATGGGAATAAAACTGAGCAGGTGATACGCGATTGCCCAGCTCACCGCGAGCTTGTCGGCCACGCCGTACACTGCCAGGCCGAGCACCGATGACAGCTCGAACACGCCGAAGAATCCGGGCGAGCTCGGTACGGCCACGGCGAGGGCCACCACGCCCTGCAGGAAAAACGCCGCGCTGAGCGGGACATCCATGCCGACGGCGAGAAACCCGATGTAGATGGCAAGCGCGTTGACGGCCCAGTGGGCGATCGCCCACCAGAGCACCGCCAGAAAGCGACGGCCATCACGGAGCACGGCCAGTCCACCCATCGCGTTTTCGACGAAGCCCACGATCACATCTTCGAAGCGCGGTAGCACGCGATGCGCGATCCATCGCACGATCGACAACACACGTGGGGCCTGCATCACCATCGCGTAGCACGCGATGAGCAGCGCCAGCATCGCCGCCACGCCGACCTGGGCAAGTTCCGGTACCGTGCGGCCGGCCAGCGTCACCCCCGACGGAAAGCGCGGATCGAGCATGGCCCCGAACATCATGGCGAAGATGACGATTGCATCAAAGATCCGATCGACCGCAAGGGAACCGAGCGCCGTCGTGATGGGGACGCGAGGCACTTCGCGCGTGAGCGAATACGCGCGGGCGAACTCGCCCGCGCGGAACGGGAAGACGTTGTTCATCATCATCCCGATCGCCGTGCTTCGCCACAGCGGGCCGAACGGAATGCGCCCCGCGACCGGTTCGAGGATCGTGCGCCAGCGTCGCGCGCGCAGCGGAAAAATGCAGGTGCCGACGATCGGACTAAGGGCGAACAGGAGCACGTTCGATGTCCGGAGGACCGACCAGACTTCACCCAGGTTGACACCCTTGAGCGACCACCAGAGCAGGACCGCGCTGAAGGCGAACCCCAGCCCGCTTTTCCAGTCCAGCTTCACCGCGTGCGCCTCACGACCGGATTCACGTGGTCACCGCAAGATCCAGCAAATCTGAGAGCTCTTCGAACAGCGAGTGCGCCGCCGGTTCGGCAAGCGTGCCGCGCTGCCAGTGCACTTTGAGTTCGTCGCGCACTGCCCGTGCGCGCGTGATGGCCGAGTGGCCGCGGTAGAGCAGGGACTCGATCGGAATCGTGGCGGGGGCGACCGGCGGTTCCGTGGCCGGTGCGCCAGACCACGTGATACTCGCCTGCTTCACCTGCTGCGCCAACTGCTGGTCGGTGATCTCGCGATCCATCAACAGGCGTGCCACACTCTGTACGCCTTGGCGCTCGGGCGCCGATGCCAACGGCGCGCGCGCTATGCGCGTGGCGAGATTGGCGATGCTCGCGGCTCCATAGCTTTCCGCCACATCGGCCAATCCCAGCAGCGAGCGGCGCACCCCGTCGGCGAGCGCGAGCTGCGACGGACCGGCACTGCTCGTGGCCAACGCCGCCGATTCGCGCGCCACGCCATCGGCCGCCGCCGCGATATCGGCGCGGAATCGTTGCGCCAGCGTAATCGGCGGCTCGGCGTTGCGCTGCAGGATGGCCGGCATGCCGTCGTCGGGAAAGAAGCGCGCGATCGGCACGACCTGGGTAGCCGGCGACGCGGCCGGCGTGTCAGTGGCGAGATAGCCGGCCGCCACGGCGGCCAGTGCGACCGACTGCGTGCGACTGTGCCGTTGTTCGACGTCGGTCCACACACCGGCCCGCTCCACCAGTGACCGTAGCTCCACCAGCGCGCCGCGCACCGCGAAGTGCAGACGCTGATCCCATCGCAGTTCGTGGTCGCGCAAGCCCGTCGCGATCCGTTCGATCGTCGAGGCCAGATCGGGAAGCCCTTCCAGTCGCGTCATCGTTGCGCTGCCGCGGAGGGCGCGCGCATTGGTGAGAAACGCCGCGGCGTCCGGCGTGTGCTCGTCCGCGTCGGCCATCATCTGGTCGAGGCGGCCGAGATACTCCATCGCTTCCTTCTGGAAGAACTCGATGAGGGCGTGCGGTGCACTCATGCGCGGCAGCTCGGACGAAAAAGGTGAATCCGGTGATCACGATACGGAAGACTCAGAAGCGGTCGGCCTCACGTGCGTCGTCCATGGCCTGACGAATTTCACGTACGGCTGCTGCCAGTCCGACAAAGATGGCGCGTCCGACGATCGCGTGCCCGATGTTCAACTCCTCGATCTCCGGAATCGCCGCCACCGGTCCGACGTTCTGCACCGACAGGCCGTGTCCCGCGTGCACCGCCAGCCCCAACGACGAGGCTAGCGCGGCCGCATCGGCCAGCGCTTTCAACGTGCGCGGATCTGCCGGCGCATGCGCGTACTGACCGGTGTGCAACTCGATCGCATCGGCGCCCAGCTCGTGCGCCGCGCGGACGACCGCCGCCTCCGGGTCGATGAACAGACTGGTACGCACCCCCGCGCGTTTCAGACGCGCGATCGAGTCCCTGAGCTGAGGCGCTGCCCGAAACAGGTCGAGGCCACCCTCGGTGGTCACTTCCTCGCGGCGCTCGGGCACAAGTGTGACCTCGACGGGGCGAAGCGTTTCGGCCAGGGCCAGCATCTCATCGGTTGCGGCGCACTCCAGATTCAGGGCAGTGGTGACCGTCGTGGCGAGCCGATGGATATCCGCATCCTGAATGTGCCGCCGGTCTTCCCGGAGGTGGGCTGTGATCCCGTCGGCCCCGGCCTGCTCGCACAAGACGGCCGCGGCCACCGGATCCGGCTCGGCGCTGCGACGCGCCTGCCGAACTGTGGCGACGTGATCGATGTTCACATAAAGGCGCTGGTAGCGAAGCGACGTCACTGGGGTATCCGGTAGAAGAACGTGTGGGGTACCTTTCTCCCCGACGAACGGACGAGACCGTCTTTGGTGCCTGTGAACCACCGGCCCACACGATGTCGATCCGTCAAGATGGTCAACACCGTGGGTAGGAGGCCTGCGTGCAGCGTAAGATGATGCGGAACCATGTGATCATGTACTCTCTGCTAATCGCCACCGCGTTTGGCCTGAGTGCCTGTACTCGAACCATCCAGGGCACCGAGACGTCGATTCCGGGCGCCGCGGCTCCGTCGGTGCGGGGCGATGCGCCGGACGCCGTCGGCGCGGTGACTGGAAAGGTCGCGGTGGAAGGGTTCCTGAAGGCCGTGAAGGCGCAGGATCTCCAGACCATGAGCGCGATCTGGGGCACCACCAAGGGCGCAGCGCGTGATCAGATGAAGCGTGAGGACCTCGAGAAGCGCCTCATCATCATGCAGTGCACGCTGACGCACGACAAATGGGTCTTCCTCGAGGATCGCCCCCGGCTGCAGACGGGCGGTCGTCAGGAATTCCAGATCGAGCTCACGCAGGGACAGCGCAGTGCCAAGACCTCGATCCTGACGGTCAGCGGTCCCGGTGGTCGCTGGTTCGTGGAGGACATCAACCTCCTCCCCTTAAAAGAGTTCTGCCGCTGAGGGCGAGGCCGGCGTGTGCCGTCTCGGCCCGTAGCGAACTGGACTGGTGACGCTGGACATCCAGACTAATATTCGGACAGTTCAACAAGTACCCCGCCGGTGGCGCTCGGATGGAGAAACGCGATGCGTTTTCCCTCCGCTCCCAGGCGTGGCGTTTCATCGATAAGACGGAGGCCGGCGTCACGGCAGCGCTGCAAGGTGCTGTCGAGGTCGTCCACCGCGAAGCACACATGGTGAATACCGGGACCTCGCTTGGCGACGTACTTGCCAATCGGGGAGTCGTCGGACTTCGCCTCGAGGAGCTCCACCAGCGATTCGCCGGCCGCCAGTCCCACGATGGTGGCTCCGTCGGCATCGTCCAGTGGGACCTCGGGCATGCCGAGGACATCACGGTAGAAGGGAAGCAGCTCGTCGAGGGCACGCACGGCGATCCCGATGTGGGCGATGCGCGTGCCGCGGCGTACGGAGTCGGTCATGGTCGGTCGAGTCGATGCGGGCGTGAACGATTTCCGAATTCTAATCCTGCAGACGGGCGCGAGAGCAACCGGTAGACGCCGGGAGCCGCACCAACGGAGCACATGATGGCGAACGCAGTTGAAGTGAAAGATGACAACTTTGCGGCCGAGATCGAGCAGTACGAAGGGCTCGCGGTCGTGGATTTTTGGGCCACGTGGTGTGCGCCCTGCCGTATGATCGCGCCGATGGTGGAAGCGCTGGCTACGGAGTACGCGGGCAAGGCGAAGGTCGCCAAGCTCGACGTCGATAACAATCAGCGGACCGCCGCGCGCTTCAACGTGCGCTCGATCCCGACGATCCTGTTCTTCAAGGACGGCAAGCTGGTGGATCAGGTGGTCGGTGCCGTGCCGCGCCCTGCGCTCGAAGCGAAGTTCAAGGAGCACGCCTGACCAACACGGGCGGCGCGCCCGGTTCGGCCGAATCAGAGGTCATTGCCTCCGATCTCGCCGACCGGGCAGCGACGCTCTGGCCGTCCGCGGCCATCCCCGGGGCGCTGCATATCGTCAGCACGCCGATCGGGAATCTGGGAGACATCTCCCTGCGCGCCCTCGCCGTGCTCAAGGAAGCCTCGGTGATCTGCTGTGAGGACACCCGGCACGCCCGCACGCTGCTCAGCCGCTACGGCATCGGTACGCCCACCATCGCGGTCCACGAACACAACGAAGCCAGCGTCATTCCGCGGCTCGTGGCGCGACTCCAAGAGGGCGAGGCAATCGCCTTGATCAGCGATGCCGGCACGCCGTTGGTCTCCGATCCCGGGGCCCGTGTCGCTGCGGCCGCTGCTGCGGCCGGCGTGCGCGTTGTCCCGATCCCGGGTGCATCCGCCGTGCTGGCTGCGCTCGTGGCCTCCGGCATGGTGCCGCACCCATTCACCATGCTCGGATTTCCGGCGCGGAAAGGGAAGGAGCGCGAGGAGCAACTGGCGCTTGCCGCACGGCTGCCCCACGCGGTTGTGCTGTATGAATCACCAAACCGTCTCGTCGATACGTTGCGTGATCTGGCCGCCATTGCCGGAACGACGCGCCCGGTGGCGGTGGCTCGCGAGCTGACGAAGCATTTTGAAGAGGTCAAACGCGGAACGCTCGAGGAGGTGGCCGCGTATTACGAGGGCACGCCACCGCGCGGGGAAATCGTAATCGTTCTGGGTGGCGCGTCGGTCGTCGCCCCGAGTGAAGACGGTCTCCAAGCCGTGGCCGTGGCCCTGCGCGAGGAAGGTTTCCGTCCTCGTGAAATCGTCCAGCGTCTCATGGACGAACATGGTGCCAGCCGCAATCTCGCTTACCGACTCGCTCACGATACCTGATGCGGCTTCCGGCCCGTCGTTCCCTCCGCTCTGTCCTGCTCGCCGCCGTCGCCGGCGTGTCGCTGGCGTTCGCGCCGGGCGCGCGCGCGAGCGCAGTCGCGACTGTGCTCGCGCTTCGTGGTCCCGGTCGTCTGGCGATCGCCCGCGTGCAGTACGAGGGCGGCGGGGATTGGTACGCCAATCCGTCCAGTCTGCCCAACCTGATCCGCGCGATCGCCGAGCGCACCGCATTGCCGATCGAGCGTGCCGAGGCCAAGGTCACCCTCACCGATTCGTCGCTCTTCGACTTTCCGTTCCTGCACATCACGGGACACGGCGAGATGAAACTCAGCGAGATCGAGGTGCAGCGACTGCGCGAGTATCTCACGCGCGGCGGCTTCCTGCATGTGGACGACAACTACGGGCTCGACGACAGTTTTCGTCGCGAGATCAAGCGGGTGTTTCCCGATCGGCCGTTGGCGGAGGTGCCGTACAGCCACCCGATCTACCATCTCGTCTACGACTTCGAGAATGGTCCGCCGAAAGTGCATGAGCACGACGGCAAGCCGGCGAAGGGCATGGGCATTTTCATCGGCAACCGGCTCGCCGTGTACTACACCTACTCCGCCGACCTCGGCAACGGATGGGAAGACGTGGGCACCTATCCTGATCCGCCGCTGCTGCACGAACAGGCCATCCGCATGGGCGTGAATCTGTTTACCTACGCGGTCACGAGCCGGGTGACGCCATGACCGCCCCTGCGCTCCGTACCTCCGCGCTCTCCGCGGAAACCCTCGAAGGGCGACTCTCCCGCGAGCAGTCGGCGTTGCGGGCACGCTCGATGGCCGCGGTGGTGCTCGCCGTGATCGGCGTGATCGCGTTGGCCCTGGTGGCCAGCGCGTGGCTGATGGCCGACGGTCGATGGATGACGTTGCCGCGCGCGGTGCCGATTGCCAGAGGGGTTGCTGCACTCGCGTCGGCGGCCGGCCTCGTGTGGCTGCTGCGCGCGCGAAGCGCCGATGTGTTGTCACTCACCTCGCTGGCGGCCGCGATTGAGCGCGAGCAGGCGTTGCGCTCAGGCTCACTCCGCGGCGCGCTGGAAGTGTCCGGTGCCGGCGTGCTCGGCGCGCGAGCGTCGCAGGATGTCGCTCGTCGTTTGGCTCCGGGGGCGCTCGCGCCGAAGGTGGCGCAGCGTCTGGGCCGTGCCGTGACGTTCGCCGGTGTCGCCGCCGCGCTAACGGTGGGCGCATTGTCGTGGTCGGCGCGTCGCGCGCCCGACGGCTTCGCGGCAACCGTGCATCCTGTGCGCGCGTGGCGCGGCACGCTGCTGCCGGCGCTCGATTTTGAGAGGTTCCCGACGCTTGTGCCGCGTGGCATGCCGGTGTCGTTGCGCGTGCGTGCGGAAGGGCGCAACAGCGTCACCATTTCGCGTCGTGCCGAAGGCGAAGCCTGGCGTGACACCACGCTCGCCGTGTCCGCCGATGGGCTGGCCACGCTGGCACTTGGTGCCGTCTCGGCGCCGGTTGCCCTGCGCGTGAACGATGGACGTGCGCCGGAACTGAACGGCATCATCACCGTGGCCGATCGCGGGTGGATCGGTGACGTCGCGCTGTT
>JBBQAK010000427.1:0-3393 GCA_038316215.1 Gemmatimonadales bacterium
GCTCGATATTCTGCCGACGCAATTGCTGCGTGCGCTGATCGTCGGCGACACCGAGATGGCGGAAAAATTGGGCTGTCTCGAACTCGATGAGGAAGATCTCGCCTTGTGTCCTGCATGTCGACGCGCACGTCCTTGTACACACGACCCGTCGCCGACACGAGCACGCCCTGCGCATCCACCGACGACAAGCGCGCCGCCGATGTGCCGAGAATCACGGGCGACTCGAAACTGGTCGCGTCATCCCGGATGACACCGCCGCCAAGCCACAGTCGGCCGACTTTGACCGCCGCCTCACCTCGCAGCGTACTCCCACCCATCCGACCGGTCACCGAATCTGGCGAGCGTGTGCTCTGCGCACCTGTGAGCCTCAGCCACGAGAACGGCTGCGCGCGGGCGGAGAGATCGATACGACGGGTGGAGTCGGCGCCATTCTCTTCGACGAAGGCCCCGATCGCATAGCGCGATCCACCGAGGCGTCCGCGCACCGCCGGTGCATGCAGGGCCGTACCGTCGATCGGTCGCACACGATCGGTCATCGATATCGACCAGAGTGCCGTGCGATAGCCCGCGGCCAAAACCTGCTGCGTGCGGCCGCGGATCGTGTCCGTCTGGACGATAACGGACGTATCCGTCGCGGCGTCCGGATCGCCCACACCCTCCAACCGCGTACGCACGACGCCGACGATCGCTTGCGACCAGAATCCGCGCAGCGTGTCGCCGTATCCAAGGCGCAGATAGGCATCGCGACGCGAGCCTTTGTACGCGAGGAGGTTCGTAAAGCCTTCGCGCGCCGTATGGGGATCGCGCTCGCGGCCCGTGGCGTTCGCGAACAGGTCCACACTGACGCGACGCTTCGACCAGCCGATGCGGGCCATGAAACCCTGCACGGTGCCATCACCGCGACCCGTCGAACTCTCGGCGCCGGTGAACGCGTTCACACGCCCGCTCTGCGTGGCGACCTGCTGCCCACCGAGCTGCAGCAGGACGCCGTTGCGCCAGCGGCGCGCGAAGAGACCGCGGAACGCGTTGGTGTTCAGGTCCCCCGTGAAGATGTCGGCGCGGGTGTACGGTGTGGTGCGCTCTACCGTCCACGTGCGCATCCAGACGCGCACCTCACCGGCCGCTCGCTCCACCACCAATTCGTCGAGCGTCCACAGTTGCACATCGGTGAGATCGAGGGTGCCACCGTTGCGCGGCTCGATCGCGTCCATCTCTACACCATCGACAAACAGGCGAAGTCGACGCGTGTCTCCGGCGAACGAGGCCGCGTGGACGCCCGCGATCCATCCGCTGCGATACGTCGTGACGCCAGGCACCCGATCGAGTAAGTCGGCAAGGTTTACGGCGCCCGACGAGAGGATCTCCTCGCGCGAAAAGCGAAGTCGCGGCGACGTCTCGAAATCATCCGGTTTCTCGAATCGCGCAAGTGGCGCCTTGATCGTATCGCCCGCCATCGCGCGCCTGACGCTGTCGGTGCGCGCAACCTCACGCGAGAAGACGGCCGAATCACTGGCGATGGTACGCTTGGGCAGCGTGTCCACGCCCGGCGGGGCCGGCACCGGCACCGACACCCGCACGGTATCCTTCCGCACGCTGTCCGGACGAACCTGCGCCGACGCACGCGTCGGCACCGCGATGGCCGCCAGCAGACTGGCGACCATAAGCCGAACGGCGCGGATCACCGACGCGCGCGCGCCCGTACGATTTCGACGAAGGTGCCTACGGGCGTGCCCGTCGGTCCTTTCGGAATCCAGCCCAGATCGACCTGCGAATACGCCGTCCCGGCGACGTCCAGATGCACCCACGGATACCCGTCCACGAATTCCTGGAGGAAGAGAGCAGCGGTAATGGAGCCCGCCGCGCGACCGCCCGTGTTCTTCAGGTCGGCCACCTCGGATTTGATCTGCTCCTTGTACTCATCCCACAGCGGAAGGGGCCATCCCGGTTCACCCGCGGCTGCGCCTGCGGCCAACACTTCGTCGACCGCCGCCTGGTCGGCGCCGAAGACGCCGACGGCGTGCGCGCCGAGGCCAATCACGACGGCACCGGTGAGGGTCGCCGCGTCGATGGCGATCGCGGGATTGAACCGCTTGGCGAACACCAGCAGATCGGCCAGCACGAGACGGCCTTCCGCGTCGGTGTTGATAATTTCAATGGTCTTGCCGTTCGACGCCCGAACAACGTCGCCAGGCTTCACGGCCGTGCCCGAGGGCATGTTCGTGGTGGATCCGATGATGCCGACCACGTTGATGGGAAGTTTGAGGCGACCGATCGCTTCCATCGCGCCCATCACGCCTCCGGCACCAGACATGTCAAACTTCATCCACTCCATCTCCGGCGCTGGCTTGATCGAAATGCCGCCGGTGTCGAAGCACAGCCCCTTGCCGAGCAGGACGACGGGCTGCTGATCCGGCGCGCCGCCCCGGTGCTCAAGCGCCACGAGGCGCGGCTCCTCAGGTGTTCCCTGCGCCACGCACAGGAACGATCCCATCTTCTCCTGTTCCATTTCGGCGCGCCCCAGCACCGTGATCGTCATGCCGTGCCGGGCCGCGATCTCGCGCCCGACTTCGACGAACGTCTCCGGCGTGCAGACGTTGCCGGGCATCATCCCCAATCGCTTGGCGATCGCCTGCCCTTCCGAGATGGCGACTCCCGCCGCAAACCCGGCACGCACGGCGTCGGTGTCGCCACCGAGGACCGTGACCGACTCCAGACGCGCCCGGCGTTCCTTCTCGGGCGGCGGGGTCTGCAGATCGGGATACGCCCAGCTCCCGGCGGCGGCGCCCAAGGCGAGTCCTTCAATGGCATCCGCGTCGGCATCGGGCAGCACGATGTGCATCGCGCCCGTGCCCAACTTGCCGGCCTGACGCGCGGCGATCGCCGCGGCTCGTCGTGCGACCGCCCGCGTGAGCGGTGCCGGTCCACGACCAACCAGCAGCACGCGCTGCGCGCCCGTATCGCCACCGACGAACAGCATCGTCTCATCCCGGCCACCACGGAAGTCGCGGCGAGCGAGCGACCGCTGGATCGCGCCGGCCAACGGGGTATCGACGGCACGCAGGACGTCGTGTAACGACGGGTCCTTCGGCAAGACGATCGCCAGCAACGGCGAGTCCACCGAAGCGGGGGCAACGTGACTGAGCTGGAGCGAGAAGGACATGGACGCAATCGGCGCAAAAGGGAATGGCGATGACGCGGTCGCGAATCGCGGTCGCGGATCGCCCGCTGATTCGGGACACGAACCAGCAGAGCAAGGGAAGCTAGGCATCGACGGGCGGGCGCGGCAAGCGAGGCGAGCGGCCGCGCACCGACGAATAGCCACGGACGTACAAAACGCCCGGCTCTCCTGACGGAAAACCGGGCGTTCTGCGTTGCAACAACTGGGGCGGTAGG
>JBBQAK010000225.1:0-6536 GCA_038316215.1 Gemmatimonadales bacterium
ATTCGCGGTTGGTAGCTGGAATGGCCCCTACGGCAATCTCCGCGACGTGTTCAACTTCAAGAACACGGTGGCGGCGTCGACGCTCAGCGCCGAGCAGAAGAAGGCGGCGCTTGGCTTTGCGAAGACGATCGAAGGCATCGAGCTGCTGACCGTGATCTCGACGCGCGACACCATCGGTGCCGTGCTGCAGATCAACCAGGATGCCACCGTCATCGCGCCGTTTGTCTCGCGGGACTCGACGTACAAGTACATCCTGGCGATTCTCGACGAAGCCAACGCCGATCTCGGTGGTGGCGGCGCCGCGTTCCCGTTCGTGCTCAACGCGGGCTTTACCGGCTTCAATACGCCGACGACGTTCCGTCAGTTCAACCGTGCCATGGCGGCACGGGCGGCGGCGTACTACGCCACCTCGGGCGGTGGTGCGGCAGCATGGCAGCGTGCGATCTCGGCACTCGACGCGTCGTTCATCAACGCGACCGCGACCACGGCGGCACAGCTGAACGCCGGTGTGTATCACCCGTACGCGGCGGCGCCGGATGCGTCGAACCCGCTCGCACAGGCCACGAACACCGACCTGTACGCGCACATGTCGGTTGAAACCGACGCGCCGCTCAAGGCCGACGGCACGAAGGACAACCGCTTCCTCGCCAAGATCGGCTCGCGCCCCACGCGCAATGCGCCGAACCAGCTTGGCGTGCCGTCGTCGCTCGGCTTCAATTTGTATCCGGCGATCAGCACGTCGATTCCGATCATCCGGAACGAGGAACTCATCCTCCTCCGGGCGGAAGCGCTTGTAGGAACCGGGAATAAGGCGGGCGCGCTGACGCTGATCAACAGCATCCGCGTGAACTCGGGTGGCCTGGAACCGTCCACGCTCACCGCGGCGTCATCCGACGCGGCGTTCGTGACGGAGATCCTCCTGCAGAAGCGGTACTCGCTGATGCTGGAAGGTCATCGTTGGATCGACATGCGCCGCTACGGCCGCCTGAACGATCTGCCGCGTGACCTCACGACGGGCGTGAATGCGCACTTCGTGGCGAAGGTCCAGCCGCTGCCGCAGGCCGAGTGCCTGCAGCGTATCGGCAAGACGGGTGCGCTGGCCGGCCCGGGCTGTTAACCACAGTAGGGAGTACGTAGTAGGGAGTAGGGAGTAAAGAACGCCCCCGTGAGACATCGTCTCGCGGGGGCGTTTCTGCAATCGGTGCTCCCTACTCCCTACTCCCTACTCCCTACTCCCTACTCCCTACTCCCTACTCGACTAATATCCGTCTCGGGTCCACACCGCCACGAGACCGCAGCGTCGATCGGGGCCACCGAACTGCGGGGGGATCGTGGCCGCGCCGCTGTACACCTCGATGCCGGCGATCTGCTTCGGTGGTGGGAGCAGGTCCAGATCGAAGTTGCGCGGCAGAATGATGCCGTCGAGCACGACCTGCATGGCGCAGTACTGTTGCTGGCCAGACGCATCGAATCCGCCACCCTCACGGCGCGAGTACACCTGCGTCCCGGCGAAGGCCTGCGTGGTCACGCGCGATACTTCCACACCGCGCATGGAGCGCATGTAGTCCGACGTCTGCAGCGAGCCACGCCGGTCGATCTCTTCGAGTGTGACGAACTGCCCCTGGCCTTGGCGCCGTCGGGCCTCGAAGTCCGCCATGCGAATCGACACGCGACGCTCGCGCACGCGTACCGTATCGAGCAGCACGTTGGAACGCACGAGGGTATACGACAGACGTACCGTGTCGCCCTCAGGCACCTGAATGATGCCGGAAGTCGGCGCGTAGCCAATGCGTCGCACCACGAGCAGATACTGCCCGGACGGCACCTGCAGAATGCGGAAGCGGCCGTTCTCGGTGGTGATCACGCGCGCTCCGATACCGACCACCGACACGTCGGCCGAGCCGAGCGGGCGCAGCAGGGTGTCCGTGACGACGCCATCGATGACGGCGAATTCGCCAGACAAGCGCGCGGCCGCCGCCGCGGCGGCGCGCTCCTTCTCGATCGCCACGCGGTCCTTGATCGTCGGGCGCACCTGTGCCGCCGCAGACGCGGCGAGGCACGGCAGCAAGAGTATGACGCCGGTCGCCACGCGAACGCGCCGACGCAGGCAACGGCCGAGGTCGAGGCTCGCGGAAAACGTATGTGTGCTATCCATAGGAGGAATAAGTTATCGGCATTCATCACCGGCCACACGTGACCGGACCCATGCGTGCATACCCCACTGGTTCACGGGAGTGGCGCTCGGTCGCGCCTACTTCGTGTGGAGGTCCCCGCAGGCAGCGATGATCCCCATCGCGGCCGCGGCATCATGGATATTGACGTAGTACGTGGTGGTATCCGCGAGGGCCACGGCGAGCGTCGCCTTGCCGGTGCCGTGACCGTTGTCGTCGATCACAATCGGCGCGTAGGCACGACCACCACCGACCACACCACCGCTCTTCTCACAGCTCCCGGTGTGGATATGCCACGGACGCTTCGCACCGGGCGTATCGTCATCGAGCGTCACGGACACCTCGGTGCCAGTGCCGTCCTTGGTCGGTGTGACCGTCGCGGTACCATGCACCTTCCGACCATCCTTCCCGGCGAGCGTGGCGACATAGTCGGTCATCGGACCGGCGAGCGCGAAGAGCCCCGCCGTGTTGCCGACGAGCGCGGCGCCGACAGCGAACCAGCGAAGGGACGTGAAGCGAGACATCAGGACTCCGGTGCAGTGGCGAGCCAGCAGGAACGGAAACGACGAGACTAGGGACGACGCGTGGGCGGTTTGACCCGTGCGACCGGCTTGGTCGGTGGGCGCGGCAGCGGCCGTCCCGACGCCGGCCCCGCCCCGCGCTTACCCGGAAAGGCATCGGCGACGAAGATGAACGCGAGCGCCAGCGCCGCCAGCACGAGGATCACGAAGAGCACGCGCGCGCGCATGGGCCGACCGTCGACAAACAAGGTGGCGATGAGCACCGGCACGACGATCAGAAACAGACGCACCATCCGTCGATCGAAGGTGTTTGGCACGATCTTGGTGTTGCGCGGCGTGATCTTGAGGCGATACTCCGCCTCACTGGCCAATCGGAAGACGCCGTCCTCCAGCGCGCGGAACCAGCGAACCGGGGGAAAGCGGGTGATGAGCGTACCGAGTCGAATCTTCATACCGGCGAACGATCGAAAAGTGACGGCGGATCCAGCGCGTCATCCCAACTGATCGGATCACCGACGGCGATGTCACCGTCGTCGAGGATCATCGCGAAGGCGCCGCCGCCCCAGGCCGGCCGCATAACGGCCTGCAGTCCGGCACACACCTCATCCATCTGATGACACGGCTTCGTCTCGCCGGCGATCTGTACTCGCACGCTGCCGATGCGGAGTACGCGCCCGCGTGAATTCACCAGCGGAAACCCGTGCACGAGCACGTTGGCGCGTCGCCGTGCGGGGCCCATCGCGGGATCACCCTCGCGCCCGACGGCCACGAGATGTTCAGCCCAGCGTTCGGCCTCGAGCAGGGTGATCTGGCGCCGTCCGCCTTGATTGGCGTTGCCGACGAGTCCACGCTGCGCCCGCAGCTGGGCCGACGCGACGGGATCCATGGGGCCACGCTTGGCGCGCTTGAGCCAGAGCTGTGCGACGATACCGACCGGCCGCACGAGGTCCGACATCAGGCGCGCTCCACGATGCGATCGATGAGAAAGCTGGACTGTTCGAGTGCCTCGGTGGTGAAGTCGCCGAAGAACGTACGCACCTCGTCGAAGAGTTGCGAGAACGCCGCCTGATCGCCGCGCGCCAGAATATCAGCGACGTCCTGTACCGATTGCCCGAAGGCCGATGTGATATCGGCCGTGCGCGGATTCCGCATTTCGATCGAGCCGTACAGCGCCGGGTCCTGTGCGAAATGTCGCGCCGCCACATACAACTCCAGCAAGTAGGCTGGAGACGTGAACGGCAGCGTCTCAGCCAACGGCAACCCCAGGCGACTGAGGGTAAGCCCTTGCACCTGCGTCTGAAAGTGCGTGAGCACCTGCACCACCGACATGGCCCGATCGTGCTGGGTGGCGGTGGTTTCGGTGATCACGAGGCCACGGGCGGAGAACGACTGCGCGACCCAATCGGCCCAGACATCGCCACGACCACGACAGATCACGACGCGCTGTCCCTGCAGCGTATGCACACTGGGCCCGAACATGGGGTGTGTGCCGACGACACTGGCGGCGGTGACCTCGAGCATGGTCTGCAGCGGCGCCTCCTTGACGCTGGTGACGTCCATCAGCAGAGCGTCTTCGCGCACATGCGGACCGACGGCGCGAATTACGGCGTCGGTGACATCGATCGGCACGCTCACCACGACCACGTCGGCCACGGCGGCCGCTTCGTCGGCCCGCAGTGACGTCTCGGTATCGACGATCAGGAGCTTGTGGCCAAGATCGCCGAAGAGACGCGCCATCACGCGACCGATGCGTCCATGGCCGCCGATGATCGCGATCGTGTACGACGCGGCGTCCATCGGCACTTCGGCGCGCAACGCGGCCTGATGATCGCGACTCGAACGCATGAGCAAGCGGAAGATCGACTCGATTTCGTCGCTGGGGAGACCGAGTTCCTTCGCGCGTTCATGACGATCACGCAACAGTTCGCGCTCACGACCAGCGTCGCGAATCTTGAGACCGAACTGGCGCTTGTAGGCCGCGACTTCCGCCACCAACGCCATGCGCTTCGCCATGATCTGCAGCAAGTCGCGATCGAGCGCGTCGATCATGGCGCGCACGACGGGGAGCGGCCGCGGAGTATCAGCCACGAGGACGCCTCACTTGGATGACTTCCAGAACGAATGGGTGAACCGTGCCGTGCCGCGCGGGGGCTTCTTCACAGCGTGGGCTGGTATCGCCCCCACACCTTCTCGAGCGTATCGGCGATCTCGCCGACCGATGCACGAAGGCGCACGGCGTCGATGATGCGCGGCATGAGCGGCGCGCGGGCGCCAGCATGCGCCGGCAGATACTCGGGTGCGATATCGGTGATCGCCTGCAGCGCCGCCTGTACGGCCACGTGGTCACGCGACGCCTTCACCTGCTTCAGGCTGGCAACCTGCCCGACTTCGAGCGCGCTGAAATCCGGCGATGGAATGATCGGTGGATCCTGTCCATCGCTGAACTTGTTCACGCCCACCACCACCGTCTCGCCAGCTTCCACGCGGAGCTGATACTCGTACGCGCTGCGACCGATCTCTTCCTGGAAGAAGCCGACGCGAATCGCCGCCGCGGCGCCGCCAAGGGCATCGACCTTCTCGAGGAGCTCCAGCGCTCGCGCTTCAACCGCATCGGTGAGTTGCTCCACATACCAGCTGCCGGCCAGCGGGTCGGCCGTCTGCGCGACACCGGATTCGTAGCCGACGATCTGCTGCGTGCGCAGCGCGAGCGTCGCGGCTTCGGCGGTGGGTAGTGCGAGCGCTTCATCGTAGCCGTTGGTGTGGAGCGACTGCGTGCCGCCGAGGGTAGCCGCGAGTGCCTGCACCGTGACGCGAACCACGTTATTGAGCGGCTGCTGCGCCGTGAGCGTCACCCCGCCGGTCTGGGTGTGAAAGCGCAGACGGCAGCTCGCATCGTTGGCGCCAAAGCGCTCACGCATGAGGCGCGCCCACAAGCGACGCGCAGCACGGAACTTGGCGACTTCTTCGAACAGGTCGCTGTGCGCGGCAAAGAAGAACGACAGGCGCGGCGCGAAGGCGTCGACGGCCAGCCCCGTGTCGACGGCCTGCTGCACGTAGGCGATCGCGTCGGCGAAGGTGAACGCCACTTCCTGCACCGCCGTGGCGCCCGCTTCGCGGATGTGGTAGCCCGAAATTGAAATCGGATTCCACTGCGGCACTTCCGCCGCGCAGAAGCGGAACATCTCGGCCGTGAGTGCGAGCGACGGATCGGGCGGATAGATGTACGTGCCGCGCGCGATGTATTCCTTGAGGATGTCGTTCTGCACCGTCCCCGACAGCGCCGACCGTTCGATGCCACGTTCTTCGGCCACGACGATGTACATCGCGAGCAATGTCGACGCCGTGGAGTTGATCGTCATCGACGACGACACTTTGTCGAGCGGAATTCCGTCGAGCAGCACGTGCATGTCATCGACGGTATCGATGGCGACGCCAACGCGGCCCACTTCGCCGCTGGCGCGCGGCGAGTCGGAGTCGATACCCATTTGGGTGGGCAGGTCGAAGGCGACCGAGAGGCCGGTCTGCCCCGCTTCCAGCAACAAGCGGAATCGCTCGTTGGTGGAACGCGCCGTGCCGAAGCCCGCGTACTGGCGCATCGTCCAGAGACGACCGCGGTACATAGTGGGCTGCACGCCGCGCGTGAAGGGGAACTCGCCCGGGTAGCCGAGCTTTTCGTGGTAGTTCCAGTCCGCGAGGTCCTCCGGACCGTAGAGCGGGCGGATCTCCGTGCCGGACTGCGTCTCGAACGGGTCCTTGCGCTCCTTGTTCCGCGAAGTCGCCTTCGCGTGCGTCGTCTCGCGCCACTCCTGGATGCTCTTGCTCACTGAGGCCTACCCACTGTTCC
>JBBQAK010000335.1:0-4556 GCA_038316215.1 Gemmatimonadales bacterium
CGCCTCGCCGGTTTCGATCGGAGATTACGCCGCGAAGCCGACGTCACCTACGAGCGCGTCGACGTTCGCATAGCTGGCTGGCACGTCGCCCGCCTGCAGCGGCAGCATCCGCTTCTCCGCCACGCGCCCCAGCGACTTCTCGATGGTCTCGATGAGATACATCAATTCCACCGGATTGTTGTTGCCGATATTGTAGAGCCGATACGGCGCCTTGCTGGTGGCCGGATCCGGCGCGTCGGAATTCCAGTCAGGATTCGATTCGGCCGTGTGATCGCTGGTGCGGATCACGCCCTCTACGATGTCGTCGATGTACGTGAAATCACGCTGCATCTTGCCGTGATTGAACACGTCGATCGGCTTGCCTTCGAGAATGGCCTTCGTGAACAGGAACATGGCCATATCGGGACGCCCCCACGGACCGTACACCGTGAAGAAGCGCAGGCCGGTGGTCGGCAGTCCGTACAGGTGGCTGTAGGTGTGCGCCATCAGCTCGTTCGCTTTCTTGGTTGCCGCGTACAGCGACACCGGATGGTCGACGTTCTGATGCACGGAGAACGGCATCGCCGTATTGGCGCCGTACACGCTTGACGACGACGCATACGTGAGATGCTGCACGCCGTGATGTCGGCATCCCTCGAGGATGTTGATGAAGCCGACGACGTTACTGTCGATGTAGGCGTGCGGATTCGTGATCGAGTATCGCACGCCGGCTTGTGCCGCCAGGTTGATCACGCGGTCAAAGCGCTCCTCGCGGAAGAGGCGCTCGACGGCGTCTCGGTCGGCCAACTCCATACGGAACAGGCGGAATCCCGGCTTGCTGGCGAGTCGCGCCAGTCGCGCCTCCTTCAGCGTGGGATCGTAGTAGTCGTTGACGTTGTCGAGGCCTACCACTTCGTCACCGCGGGCCAGCAACCGTTCGCTGGTATGATAGCCGATGAAACCCGCGGCTCCGGTTACCAGAATTTTTGCCATGCGCTGATCGCCAGTCGAGAAGTAAGGTCGTCGTACGTATCCGCTGCAGACGATTGAGCAGGGTATTGCGCCACGGCGCCGCCTCCCGCACTCACAACAGCGTGCCCCTGAGGAGCAGGTAGGCGATGCCGAAGTAGATACTGATGCCTGAGACGTCCACGAGCGTGGCCACGAACGGCGCCGACGCGCTCGCCGGGTCGAAGCCGAGCCGTTTGAGGAGGAACGGCAGCATTGAGCCGGTGATCGAGCCGATGGTCACGATGCCCACCAGCGAAAGGCCCACGGTCGACGCGATGAGGGTCGAATGGGTCCCGTAATCATAGAGCCCCAGGGCATGCCACACGAAAATACGCACGAACGCCAGCGACCCGAGCAGCAAGCCGAGAATGAATCCGGCGGGGATCTCGCGCAGGACCACACGCCACCAATCCCCGATCGTGACCTCACCAAGCGCCATGGCGCGAATGATCAGCGACGTGGCCTGCGAGCCAGAATTGCCGCCGGAACTCATGACCAGCGGAATGAACTGCGAGAGCAACAGCACGCGGCCGATTTCCCCCTCGTAGCGCGCCATCACCGACGCCGTGAGCATCTCGCTCTCGGCCAGCAAGGCCAGCCACCAACCTCGCTTGCGCAAGTTCTGCCATAGGACGATCTGCATGTAGTGCTCTTCGAGCTCCTCCATACCACCGACCTTCTGCGCGTCTTCCGTGCCTTCTTCCTGAATCACGTCGATGACGTCGTCGACCGTGACGACGCCCAGCAGCCGCTTCTCCGAATCCACCACGGGTAGCGCCACCAGATCGTAGTTCGACGTGATCTGGGAGACTTCTTCCTGCGGCATATCGGGCGCGACGCTCACCACCTCGCTCCAGGCGAGTTCGCTGAGCGGCGTTCCGTCGGGTGATGCCAGCAACTCGCGCAGCGACAACACGCCGCGCAGTCGTCCGGTGCGATCGACCGTGTAGATGGTGTACATGGCCTCGCGTCGACCGGCCCGCGACATCGCCCGCACCGCCACCAGTGCTTCTTCGGCGGTGAGATTCTCGTCGACCGACACGAACTCGGTGGTCATCAGACCGCCGGCCGTGTACGGGTCGTACTCCAGCAGACGCTCGGTCTCCGCCTTCTCCGCCGGCTCGAACTCGGCGAGAATGTCGTCCGCCGTCTCTTCGTCGAGCTCCTCGAGGGCGTCGGCGCGCTCGTCGGGCGTCATCTCCGACATGATCGACGCCGCTTCGACGGCCGTCAGCTCTTCGAGGACCATCGTCCGCAGCTGCTCGTCGAGGTACTCCAGCACCTCGCCCGCCCGTTCCTTCGGCAGCGCCGACAGGAACGCGCGCACCATATCCTCCGGCAGTGCCTCCGCAATGTCCGCGAGGTCGGCCGGGTGCATTTCCTCCGTCTGCGGTCCGATGCTTTCCGGGTGCTCTGCCAGCAGCTCGAGCAGGTCCGGAACGATCAGCGCCGCGAGCGGCCGGTCTACTTTCTTGTGAGGTGGCATCGGCGAAGGGCGGCGGTCAGGCGGTCAAGTTAGTGGCACACACCCATCGACAAAAGCCACGAACGGAAGCCTCCGTACGGCTGGCCGCGTCGCACCACGACGCGCTACAGCACCGGCAGGACCCGCGCCTCGACCCGGAGACTCCGGACCGACACCCCGGCGGCGTCGAGTGCGGCCTCCAGCGCCGTGCGATCCAGCTCGCCGTCGACCTCGAGCACGGCGCCCTGCATGGTAACTTCGGCGCTCGTCACCCCGGGCACGGCCCCCAGCGCCGTCCAGACGGCGCGCACGGCGTGTACGGCCACCAGGCCGTCGAGCTGCACGTGGATCCGTTGACGTGGCATCTTTCAATCTCCACGATCGGCCCCGCTACCTCAACCGGTCGATCGACGGCGCTTTGCCCTTTCACCCGCCTTACCATGCCTCGCGTCGCCTTTCTCGGACTCGGCGCCATCGGCGCTCCGATGGCCCGTCACCTCGCGCGTCCAGAATTCGATCTGGCCCTGTGGAATCGCACTCCGTCCAAGGCCGAAGCGATGGCGAGCGAGCTCGGGGTGCGTCATGCGCTCACGCCGGCGGACGCCGCTCGCGAGTGCGATGTCGTGATCACCTGTCTGCCGGTGTCGCGCAACGTGGAAGCGCTGCTCGATGGCCCTGATGGCCTCCTGGCCACGATGCGGTCAGGCGCTGTCCTCGTGGACTGCACCTCGGGCGACGCGGCGACGTCTCGCCGGATGGCGGCGCGCCTCGCCGAACGCGGCATCGCCTTCCTCGACGCGCCGGTGTCGGGCGGCGTGGCCGGTGCAGAGCAGGGTGCGCTGACGGTCATGGTGGGCGGCGACGCCGCCACACTCGAGCGCGTGCAGCCGGTGGTGGCGTGCTTCGGTAAGCGCATCGTGCATTGCGGGGCGGTCGGTGCCGGTGATGCGCTCAAGGCCGTGAACAACGCGATGCTCGCGATGCACATCTGGGGCACCGCCGAAGGACTGGTGGCGCTCGAGAAGGCCGGCGTGAAGGCGGAGATCGCGCTCGACGTCATCAACGCATCGAGCGGCCGTTCCAACAGCAGCATGAATCTCTTTCCCGAGCGCGTGCTCACACGCGCGTTCCCGCGCACGTTCCGCCTGGCGCTGCTCGACAAAGACGTCGGCATCGCCGCCGAACTCGCGCGTGAACAAGGGGTGCCATCACCCCTGCTGCAGCTCACGGCCGAACTGTTCCGTATGGCGCACATCGAACTCGGCGAGGAAGCCGATCACGTAGAAGCCGTGAAGGTCGTGGAGCGACTCGGCGGCGCACAGATCGGAGGGCGCCCGTCATGAGTATGACCGCTGTGGCCGCTGTCGAAGCGATCCGCGCGCACTTTCCCGCGCTGACGCGTCGTGAAGGTGCGCATCCGGTGGCGTTCTTCGATGGACCGGGCGGGACGCAGGTCCCGCTGGTCGTCGCCGACGCGATGACCGAGTATCTCCTGCATCACAACGCCAACACGCACTGGGCATATCCCACCAGCGTCGAAACTGATACGATGCTGGCCGCCGCGCGCCAAACGCTCGCCGATTTCCTGGGCGCGACGCCGGGCGAAATCTCGTTCGGCGCGAACATGACCACGATCCTGTTCCACGTGTCACGCGCCATCGGTCGCACGCTCATGCCCGGCGACGAGATCATTGTTACCGAACTCGATCATCACGCCAACATTGCGCCTTGGCAAGCGCTGGCGAAGGAACGCGGCGCCGTGCTCAAGTGGCTGCCGCTCGACCTCGAAACGTACCGCCACGAGGCGGGAGCACTCGAGTCGCTGCTGTCACCGCGCACGAAGGTCGTCGCGATCGGCGCGGCGTCGAACATTCTTGGCACCGTGAGTGATGTCGCGTCCATGGTGGCCGTCGCGAAGTCCACCGGCGCGATCACCGTGGTGGACGCCGTACACTTCGCGCCGCACGCGCTGGTGGATGTGAAGGCGATCGGCGCCGACTTCGTGCTCTGTAGCGCATACAAGTTCTATGGGCCACACATCGGGATCTGCTACGGACGACACGCGGCCACCGCGGCACTCGATCTGCCGCGCCTCGAGCCG
>JBBQAK010000007.1:0-20926 GCA_038316215.1 Gemmatimonadales bacterium
AACATCTCGGTGACCGGCTCCGAGCCATCGTAGCGCACCACTTCGGCCAGTCCTTCGGCCAACCGCAGCGCGGTTTCCACGGAGTCGGTAATGCGACCACGATCTTCGGTACGCACCACGAGGCGATCGACGACCACGGACACCGAGTGATTCAGACGCCGGTTCAGCTTCGGCGGATCGGCGAGCTCAATCAGTTCGCCATCGACGACCGCACGCACAAAGCCCTGCTTCCGCGCGTCCTCGAAGAGGTCCTTGAACTCACCCTTCCGCCCCTGCACCAGCGGCGCGCGAATTTCGAGACGCGTGCCGTCCGGCCAGGCGAGTACCATTTCCGCGATCTGCGTCGGGCTCTGCCGCTGCACGGCGCGTCCGCAATTCGGACAATGCGGGGTGCCGGTGCGCGCGTAGAGCAAGCGCAGATAGTCGTACACTTCGGTGACCGTGCCGACGGTGGAGCGCGGATTGTGCCCGGCCGATTTCTGCTCGATCGAGAGGGCCGGCGAGAGCCCCTCGATGGCGTCGACATCGGGCTTCTCCATCAGCCCCAGGAACTGTCGCGCATACGCCGACAGCGACTCGACATACCGTCGCTGCCCTTCGGCATAGATCGTATCGAACGCGAGCGACGATTTCCCCGAGCCGGACAAGCCCGTCACGACCGTCAGCTTGTCGCGCGGTATCGTGACGCTGATGTTGCGCAGGTTATGCTCGCGGGCACCGCGCACCACGAGCGCATCGGACGGACGGACCGGTTCGGACATAGTCACTGAAGGTGCGGGGACCGGACGGGCAAGACAACCCCGCCGCCGTGCGAAACGGGGCCAGTGCTGAAACGCGTCCCCAAGTCCGGAACGCGCGCCGCCGCGAAGAAGTTGCGTCAGGGTGCCGCTCGGTCGTCCTGCGGGCATGATCGAGATCAGTTCGCTCTGCAAGCGCTATGGGTCGTTCACGGCCGTCCGCTCCCTGGACCTGGTGGTGCCATCCGGAGAACTTTTCGGATTTCTGGGGCCGAACGGGGCCGGCAAGACGACCACCATGCGCATGATCGCCGGCATCCTGCAGCCGACCGCCGGTACCGTCCACATCGCGGGCCACGACCTACGTGTGAACCCGCTGGCGGCGAAACGGGCGCTTGGGTTCATCCCCGACCGGCCGTTCATCTACGAAAAGCTGACCGGTATCGAATTCCTGCGCTTCAGCGCCGGCCTGTACGGCGAGCAGGGCCCGGACGTCGAAAAGCGGGGGCAGGAGTTGTTGGCCCTGTTCGATCTTGAGGCGTGGCGCGACGAGTTGGTGGAGAGCTACAGCCACGGCATGCGCCAGAAGCTGATCATCGCCAGCGCCTTCGTGCACCGGCCGGCGGTCATCGTGGTGGACGAACCGATGGTGGGGCTGGACCCCAAATCATCGAAGATCCTCAAGGACCTCTTTCGCGAGTACACCCGTCGCGGACACACGGTCATGATGTCCACACACACGCTGGAGATTGCCGAAGGCATGTGCGACCGGATCGGCATCATGCAGCGCGGTGAACTGGTGGCGTGCGGCACGATGGAGGAGTTGCGGCAAACGTCGGGCAACGACGATGCGCTCGAAGACATCTTCCTGCGCCTCACCGGCGACCATGTGGCCCGCGAACTGATCGAGGTGCTCGATGCCTGAGGTGGCGGTGCCCGTGGCACCGTTGGCCGTCGCGCGGTTGGCCGTCGCACCGTTGCCGGCGACCACGACGTGGCAACTACTCGCGCCCAAGTGGCAGATGGCGCGACACCGCATGCGTCGCCACGAGAAGGGCGACATCCGCCGTCTGGTTGTGGTAAGCGCACTCGGCGCCCTCTTCTGGCTGGCCGCCTTCGCGATCTCGCTCAAGCTCCTGCGCTATTTCCGTGGCGCCGAAGACATCGGCGCGCTGCTGGCCGCGAAGCTGCTGTCGATGATCCTGCTGTCGTTCGGCTCGATCCTGTTGCTGTCGAACACGATCGCCGCGCTGTCGAACTTCTTTCTCGCGCGCGATCTCGATCAGCTCGCGGCCGCGCCGATTCGCGCGGGCGCGTTGTATCGTGCGCGACTACTGGAAACCGCGCTCCACTCGAGTTGGATGGTGGCCCTGCTGCTGATCCCACTGGTGGCGGCGTACGGCGTGGCGTATCGGGCGAATGCGTCGTTCATCCTGTTCGCCATCGCGGTCCTGGTGCCATTCCTACTGATCCCTGCAGCGGCGGGATCTACGGTCACGCTGTTGTTGGTAAACGTGTTCCCCGCGCGGCGCACTCGCGATTTACTCAGCGTCATCACCGCGATGGCCGTGTGCGGACTCGTCCTGATGTTTCGTGCTGCCCGACCGGAGCAGCTCGCACGTCCAGAAGGCTTCCAGAACTTCATGCAGTTCATCGCGGCGCTCGATACGCCGTCGTCGCCGTGGTTGCCCAGCGAGTGGGTGGCAGAATCGATCGTCAAGTTTCTTGACGGCCGTAGCGTGTGGTCTCCCATGCTGCGCCTGTGGGGCGTCGCGTCCGCACTGATTCTGATCGGACAGGGACTCCACGCCCGCGGCTGGCATCGCGCCTACAGCATGGCCCAGGAAGGCGCGAATCAGCGCGCACGCCAGCGCGTCGGACGACCGTTGCTTGACCGGCTCCTCTCGTTCCTCGGCACCACACGGCGCGAGCTTGTACTCAAGGAGCTCCGCGTGTTCATGCGCGACAGTACGCAGTGGTCGCAGTTGGTGATGCTTGCCGTATTGATGGTCGTGTATGTCGCGAATGTCCGGTACTTGCCATTGTCCGGCGCCGGGATGACGGAACTCCTGCGCAACGTGATTCCCTTTTTGAACTTGGCGCTGGCCGGCTTCGTACTCGCGTCGATCGCAGCGCGGTTCGTGTTTCCGAGTGTCAGTCTCGAAGGGCGAGCGCTCTGGCTGCTGCGTTCGAGCCCGCTTCGCATGTCGGACCTGCTGTGGGCAAAATTCTGGGTGGGTGCGGTGCCGTTACTGCTCTTGGCGCTCGTGCTCGTGGGCTGCACCAACCTGATGCTCGGCGTGCGACCGTTCGTACATCTCGTATCGCTGACCGCGATCACGGCGCTGGTGTTCCCACTTACGGCGCTGGCGTTGAGCTACGGCACCTTCTATCCGCAGTTCGACACCGAGAATGCGGCCCAGATTCCGACGTCGTTCGGGGGACTGCTGTTCATGATGACGGCCATCGTGTTGATCGGTGCGGTGGCGTACCTGACCGGTCGTCCGGCCGCGCGGTTCGTGGTAGCGGAGCATTTCGGGTGGGCGCGAACCCCCACGGACATGCTGCTCCCGTTTGCTTTAGCGGCCACGGCCTGCATAGCGGCGACCGCCGCACCACTGATGATGGCGCGGCGTCGGCTGGACGGGATCGAACGGGCCTAGGCGAGCGGCTTTGTTCTTTCGGGTGTTGTACCGCTAGGTTTTTCCCCGATGGCTACCCGACGCCCTGCCCCGATCGATCTGACGGTCGCACCCGATGCCGCTACGGTCTTTCGGCGTCGGCTGCGCGTGTGGTTCAAGACGCACTCCCGCGACCTGCCTTGGCGACAGACACGGGATCCGTACCGGATCCTCGTGTCGGAGTTGATGCTCCAGCAGACGCAGGTCTCGCGGGTGCTCGACTTCTACCGACGCTTTCTCGACCGGTTCCCCGATCTGTATTCGCTGGCCGACGCGCGACCCAAGAAGGTGATGGACGCGTGGGAGGGGCTCGGCTATTACGCCCGCGCGCGGAACCTGCATGCGTTGGCAAAGCATGTCACATCCGAGCAGGCTGGTGTGATTCCGAGCGAACCGATCGCGCTGCGCGCCTTGCCTGGCGTCGGTGCCTACACGGCGGGCGCGGTGGCATCGTTCGCGTACGAGAAGCGTGCGGCCTTGGTGGACACGAACGTCGCCCGGGTGCTGCAGCGCGTGTTTGCGCCACACCTGCATCCAAAGTCTGGACCGGGGCTGAAGCAGTTGTGGGTGATCGCGGAGCAGCTCCTCCCGCGCACCGGGAAGACCACATGGACGCACAATCAGGCTCTCATGGAGCTTGGCGCATTAGTGTGCACGGCCCGCGTACCGCGCTGCGGCATGTGTCCCGTGAAGGCCGGCTGCGCGACGTTCCCGCTGTTGGAGGCGGCTGAGCGCGCGGCGGCGCACCCCGAAGCGCAAAACGCCACTGCGCCGCTTTCCCCGAAGGGAAAGCGGCGCAGTGTTCGTGCGAAACCGTTGACTACGAAATCGACAGCGAGCGGATCACGCGATTGAGCATGGTGCGGATGGGTGCCACCTGCAGTTCAGTGATACCACGGCTGCGTACGAGCGCATCGAGCTCGTTGATCAGCGCCTCGAGCTGATTCATTGCAGCGGTTTCGTTGCCGCGACGGATCGAGTTGGCCGCCGCATTGAGTTTCGCGTTGAGCGAGTTCAACACGCCCTTGTTCACGCGGCCGGTGCCGCCGAGTGCATCGACCATGGCGGTGGTCAGGTCGAGCGCCTGTGCCGGAGAGAGCACGGTGGCCGTCGTCATCACCGTATCGGCGAGCCCGCGGATATCCGTCGCGATCAGGCGAACGGTGAAGATGCCCGAGGTGGTGTACACGTGCGACGTGTTCACGCCGGTCGCCATCGCGCCATCGCCGAAGCTCCAGGCGTACGTGAGTGCATCGCCGTCCGGATCGGTGGACGCCGACGCCGACATGGCGACGGATTCGTCTTCGATGGAACTGTACGGGCCATTCACCACCGCGACCGGCGGCTTGGTGTTGCTCTCCAAGGCGATCTCGATGTCGTCGCGCAAAAGATCCAAGAGATCGTATCCGCTCAGCGCTTCGATGGAGTCGACCGTGGTTTTGTAGGTCGTCCAGGGGACGTTGCGGATTCCCGCGACGTTCGGCATCACCACGGCAACGATTTCCGCAGCATTGAGCGTGGTGACGTTGGCGAGCCCCTGATTGCGCGGCAAAATCATGGCGACTTTCCAGACGTACTCAGGGATCACGATCTTACCTTCGTTTTTCACGGTCCCCTTGTTGCCGGCCACACCAGCGATGATGAAGACTTCCTTGTTGCCGCTCTGTGCGCGCGCCCCCAAGTCATTTTCCAGCGCCGCCCAGGGCCCCTGATTGTTGTCAGCGGCCTGGGGGACGATGTTGCTGAAGTAGAACGTACGGGCGTTGTCGAGCGCGCCGGTCGTCCGATCGAACGATCGCGCGAGATGACCGCGATCAATACCGTAGCCGGCCACGGTACCGGCACCGGTATAGTCTGCCGTGGTGTAGCGCGGATAGTCAGCCGGCAACGCGGGATCGTAAGTAAAGCAGTCGCAGCGATCGAAGGCACCGATGTGCGTTGCTTCGAGGTTGTAGGCAACCCAGTTCGGCGTGTTGCGCGCCTTGCTGTACGACACCGTGAACTGCGGACGCTGAATGATGAAGTCATCGGCCGGCGTGCCATCGAACGGTGTACCGAATTCGGTGTTGTTGCCATAGCTCGCCGTGGTGCCCGCGAGGGCCACTTCGATCGGCAGCGTGAAGGTGCCGCTCGATAGTCCGTCGGCCGTCGTCGCGCGGAATACGGCCGTGCCTGCAGCCAGGCCAGTGATCACACCATTGGCATCAACGCCGGCGATGGCCGGCGTGTCGCTGCTCCACACGATCGTGCCGGGAACAACTACGCCAAGTCGTGACGCGTTGGCAAAGAGTTGGTCCTGAAATCCCACCGGGAGTGCCGGATCGGAGACGGTGCGACCCGTGAAGCTGAACGCCGTGCGCATCACGCCGGGTGTGCGGCCGTTGCAGCCACCGAAATTCTCGACGCCTGCGCTCCATGTGTTGGCGAGCGAGCGCTGCAGCGAAGTACCGACGCCTGGCGCCGGGTCTTCCTTCGCGATGATGTCGATGGAGGGGATACCAGCCGCCGCGCCGTCGGTGGCCGTGAACGCCCCTTCGTACGACAAAAATTCGACCACGGTGCCCTGCGCATTCACCAGGGCCACGCCGTCGGGCGCTCCATTCTGAATACCGTCCTGCGGATACTCGAAGTACAGCACGCCGCGCCCGGAACACGTGGAGGCGACAATGCCGCTCAGCACACGCGTGTTGTACACCACACCGCCGTTGCCGTTGTACAATAGCAGCTGCCATCCCGTGAGATCGGTACCGGCCGGCGCTTCGATTTCGATCGCTTCGCCGACGTCAGTGCCGGCGTTGTCGTAGTGGATTTCGCTGATGCGCACCGCCGGCAGCGACGCCGCTTCAGTCACGGTCATCGTCGCGGTACCGCGCACGCCGTTGGCAGCGGTGGCCGTGATCGTTGTGGTGCCGATGTCAATCGCCGTCGCCACCCCGGTCGCCGCGATGCTGGCGACCAGCGGTGCGCTCGAGTTCCACGTGATCGCGGGATTGGAAACGACCAAATTATTTGCATCTGTAGCAACGACGGTAAGCGCTCGCGTCCCACCGATAGGTACGGAGGTCGTCGGCGGCGTGACCACAATCGTAGCGATCGGGCCAACCACGGGGCCAGCGCTGCAGGTAACTGCCGTGGTGGCGCCGTTACGCGGGGCGGCCGGACCAGTCGCGAAGTCGACGCCATTGTCGCGCGTCCACGCGCAACCGCTCGCACCGCGAAGTGCGGCCGTGGAGTTCGACAGCGCCGCCGTGTTGTCGCTGGTCGGGCAACTGGACGCGCCGTAACCGACACGATCGACGACCTCGGTTCCGTCCGGACACGCACCCGACTGAAGCACCGTGCTCGACGCGAGAATCACCTTGCCTCCCGTCGCGCTCATGGCGATGGTGCCCGTCGCTTCTGGCGTCGGCAGCGATGTCGTGCCCGCGGAACCTGAAGCTTGCTGCACTAAGTAATAGCCACCGGCCGGAATCGTGCCCGAGAGCACTGTGACCTGCCACGTGGTGCCCGCCATCGACGCGTACTGCACACTCCATCCTGCGACGCTCACCGCCGTCGTGCCGGCGTTATGCAATTCGATGAAGTCGTTCTTGTACACGGAGCCGGAATTACCACCCCCGCCGTACACTTGGCTGATCACCACTGCCGGTCGCGTGGCGGTGACCGAGAAGCGCGGCGCGCTCGGCGCCTCCGCATTGGGCGTAACGACGTCAGCGCTTGCACACGCTGATGTAACGAAGGCCAGCGCAAACAGCGCGGCGCGGAAAAGCCCAGAGCGCATGAGTACCACGTAGAAAGAGCAAGTGTCGAGGCGAAGCCATAGGTTAGCTGCGCGATACTTTCTTCGGAAGGAATAAAGAAGCGGCGTGACGGTGATGTTACTCGTCACGCCGCTGAGAGCGTCAAACACTTCTTACACAAGAGCTTACGTTCGTACTCGATCTCCGGAAACCGGCTTCATGCAATCGAATCGTGACGATCTGTTCCACAGCGGGAAAATCGCCCCGCTGCGATCAGGCCGCCACCAGCTGCTCGCCGCACCCACTGCAGAATCGCGACGCCACCAAGTCGACGCTGGTTCCGCAGCTGGCGCAGGCGCCGGGGAGAAAGCGACCGCAGCTCGAGCAATACGTCGCGTCGGGCTCCGGCCGTGGTCCACAGTCGCCGCAGGAACGCTGATTGTCGCGCGCCCGACGAATCGCCGCCTCGACCGGGTCGGCAGCGTCAGCAAGGCCGAGGACCGTCGAGGCGTTGGCGACAGCAATAGACGCCTCGCGCGCGTCGGACGCGCGCAGCTCAGTTAAGGCTTCGCGCGTGTAGCGCGTTTTCAGTTCCGCATAATCGCTGTCCGATAGCTTGCCGGTTTCGCGGTCGAATTCGATTTCGCGAAGGGCCGCAACGGCGCCGTCGAGCTGCTCCTCAGCGCGCCCCAACCGCTTGGCCCGAGCGGCTTGAACACGCGCCACTTCGTTCGCCGCGCGCTTTTCATCCTCCGCCCGCACTTCGGCCTCGCCGCTCAACAGCGGTGACAGCACCAGCGTCAGCGCGCCGAGCGCCAGCACGGTCCCCAGTACCAGCGGAACGGTACCCTCCGGCATCACGACGAGCGTCATCAGCGCTCCTCCCGCAGGGCCGCCTGAAGGCGCGCCAATTCGTCGGGTGTGGCATCGATCGACGGATCGATGGTCGCCGGCTCCGAGGCACGCCTCGCCGCGGCCACATCGGCATTCCGACGCCAGCCACGCAGCAGTGCACCGATCGCAACCGCACCGAGCGCGATCGCGGCAAACGGCGCGAACCACGCCAGCAGGTTGAAGCCCTGCTTGCGCGGCTGCATGAGAATGAAATCACCGTACGTTTGCGTCATCGCGGCCATGATTTCGTCGGCGTTGTAGCCGCCTTCCACCAACCGCTGAATATCGCCGTGCACCGCCGGTGAGATGCCACAATTGAAGTCCGTGGTGCGGCACGTGTAGATGTCGAGCGTGCACGGACACGGACAGGCGAGATTACGCTCGAACGCTTCGATCTGCTTCACGTCCATCTGCTGCACGGCATTCGGCTTCGCCGGTCGCGCCACTGGCTTATACGAATCCGACGTCATCGCCTCGCCGCCAGGCGCTGTCGCGGATTGAGGCGTCGCGGCGTCTTGCGCCCAACCCGTGCGCGCCAGCAACAGCGATCCCGCCGCGACCACCGCGACCGAGCCCGCGCGGGAGAGAAACAGCCGGCGGCTCGAGGACAGCGCCTGCTCTGACATCATCACGCGCCCGCCCCGACCAATGCCAACGTCGACTCCGACGGCAGCTCAGCCACGTAGCCACCTTCGCGCTCCGCGCGCACCGCTTGCGGCCACATCACAATCAATCCGCCGAACGCCATGATGATGCCGCCAAACCACACCCACCACACGAGCGGGTTGAAGTTGATGTGAATCGCTGCCGTTTCGCGATCAACCGCGCCGGTGAACACGAGATACACATCCTGCTTCGGTGATTCGAGAATGCCGACTTCCGTAGATGGTTCGAATGTCGGCTCGCCGGCCGCGTTCACGTGCTGACGCTTTTCACTCGACAGGATGCCCATGTTCTTGCCGTCGCGCGTCACGTTGAACGACGCGGCCACGACCCGACGATTGAGCTGTTCGAATGACGAGAGGCCCTGACTCGTGAACACCCACTCGCTGCCGTACGCATCCGTCGCCTTGACCGACTCACCGGCCTTGAGCGTGGCAGTGAGGTCTTTCTTGAACATCAGGCCGGCGAACGCGCAGAACAGGATGACGACGCCGAAGTGCACGATGTAGCCACCATAGCGACGACGGTTGCGGCCAACCAGTCGCATCGAGGCGCTGAACAGTCCTTCGCCGTACATGCGGCGACGGGCGCCGATGCCCTTCACGAACTCCTGCACAATCGTACCGATCACGAAGCCGGCCAGCAGATACGACACCAGCGCATACATCTGGCGCATACCCATCGCGAACAGCACGGCGAACGTGACGACGCCGGAGATTACCGGCCACGTGAACTGCCGCTTGAGATTGGTGGTCGACGCGCGACGCCACGCGATGAGCGGACCAATCCCCGTGAGCGCGAGCAGCAACAAACCGAGCGGGCCGTTGACCGCATTAAAGAACGGCGGCCCGACGGTGATCTTGTCGCCCTTCACCCACTCACTCAGGATCGGGAAGAGCACGCCCCACAACGTGGCGAAGCAGATGCCCACCAGCACGAGATTGTTGTACAGGAACGCCGCCTCGCGGCTCACCATGCTTTCCAACTCGGCATTCGCCTGCAGATCGTTGAGACGCGTGGACACGAGATACGCCGTGCTGACGGCAGCAACGATGAGGAAGCCGAGGAACCAGTCACCGACGGGCGACTGCGCAAAGGCGTGCACGCTCTCAATGATGCCGCTGCGCGTGATAAACGTGCCGAGGATCGTGAGCAAGAACGACATCGCGACCAGCGTCACGTTCCATTTGCGCAGCATGCCGCGCTTTTCCTGGATCATGATGCTGTGCAGAAACGCGGTGATCGTGAGCCACGGCAGGAACGAGGAATTCTCGACGGCGTCCCACGCCCAATAGCCGGCCCAGCCGAGCTCCACGTACGCCCACCACATACCGAGCACGATGCCGATGGTGAGAAAAAACCAAGACAGCAGCGCCCAGCGTCGGACGGCGCCCAGCCACTGCGCGTCGAGCTGGCGCGTGACGAGTGCACCGATGGCGAACGCGAACGGGATCGCCGTGCCGACCAACCCCAGATAGAGCATCGGCGGATGGATCGCCATGCCCGGATTCTGCAGCTGCGGATTCATGCCGCGGCCTTCGGGCGGAATCCAGTCAAGGCGTTCGTACGGATTGGCGCCGAAGCACATCGTCATCAGGAAGAACAAACAGATGATGCCCAACGTCCCGGTGACGTACGGCATCATGGCGCGATTCGTTTTTCGGTTCGTGAAGACCGCGATCGCTGAATACATGGTCAGGATCAATGCCCAGAAGAGCATGGACCCGGACTGTCCGGCCCAGAAGGCCGTGAACGTGTAGATCTTGGGGAGGTTCGAGCTCGTATACGAGGCAACGAACTTGATCGAGAAGTCGTGCAAGAAGAGGGCGGTCCACAACCCGATGGACGCAAGCAACGTGAAACCAAACGTCGCGTACAACGCCCGTTCACCGCTCTTCACAAGATCGGGGCGCCCCTGGAGGCCCCCGGAGAATGACACCGTGGTCGTCCAGGCCGCCATCAGCAGGGCGACCCAGAGCGACAGCTCACCGACGAGAATCATGTTGCCTCGCGCTCACGCGCTGGCGCGCTACAACTAGGCGCGCGGGGTTTCCGGCGTGCCCTGCTTGTAGCCGGGCGTGTCCTTGTACTTCTCGGGGGCGTTTTCATAGCGCGACGCGCACTTGGCCAGCAGCGTGGTGGCCTGGAAGGTCCCGTTGGCGTCGAGTCGGCCTTCGACCACGACATCGACCCCATCGGTGAACGTGTCGGGCGCAATGCCTCGGTATAGGACGTCGTACGTCTTGGTGCCGTCGGTCATCTTGAAGGTGAGCGAACGGCCCGACGGTTCACGCACGATGGTACCGCTGACCACGCGCGCACCGACCTTCACGCCGGTGTTCACGAAGCGCGGGTTCTCCGACACTTTGCTCGCGAGTTCACCCGGCGTCAGGTAATAGGTGGCCGTCTCATCGATCGAGCTGGCCATCAGATAGCCGGCGGTGCCAAGCACCAGCACGCCGCCGAACAGAAATTTATTTCGAGCTTTCACGGGACCCGTCCTCGTCGTCCGGATTGTGTTGCTGGAAGATAGTGGTGAGACGGTCAGGCGTCACCCATGTACTCAATAGTGTGACGGACGTTAGAGTGCCCGATCGGTATCGCGGGCCCATGCGAGCGCCCCACGCACCGCGCGCCGCCATCCCGCGTATCCGGCGGTCGCTGTAGCGTCACCGGTTGGGGTGAACCGTGTAAAATGCCGCCCAGCCAGAAACTCGTCACCGTTCGCCCAGAGCCCGGCAGCTAAGCCGGCCAGCCCCGCCGCACCCATGGCCGTGGTCTCCACGATGTCGGGACGCTCCACCGGCACCCCAAGCACGTCAGCCTGGAACTGCATGAGCCAGTCGTTGGACGTCGCACCGCCATCGACCCGCAGCCGATCGAAGGGGACGCCCCCCTGCGTACGCATGTCACCCAGCACATCATTGGTGGCGTACGCCATCGCCTCGAGTGCCGCGCGGGCGAAGTGGGCGCGCGTGGTCCCGCGCGTGAGCCCGACGATCGTGCCCCGGGCATTGGGCTCCCAGTCGGGCGCACCCAGCCCCACCAGCGCCGGCACGAAGTACACGCCCTCATTGCTCTCCAGCGATCGTGCCAACCCCTCGGTCTCACTGCTGGTGGCAATGATCCCGAGTCCGTCGCGCAGCCACTGCACGGCAGCACCGGCAATGAAAATGGAGGCCTCGAGCGCATACACTGGCGCGCCGCGCTCATCGCAGGCAATCGTGGTGAGAAGCCCGGTGGCGCTCTGGGGTCGCACACGGCCGGTGTTGAGCAGCAGGAACGCGCCCGTGCCGTAGGTATTCTTGCCACTGCCGGTGTGCCATCCGCCCTGGCCGAACAGGGCCGCCTGCTGATCACCGGCGATGCCCATAATGGGGATCTCGCGGCCAAGCATGGACGGAACGGCCGTGCCGATCAGCCCACTCGATGGCACGATCCGTGGCAGCATGTCGGCCGGCACATCGAAAAGGGCGCACAGCTCGGGCGACCACGCGTGCGTGCCAAGATCGTAGAGCATCGTGCGCGACGCGTTGGTATGATCGGTCACATGCGCGGCACCACCGGTGAGATGCCACACCAGCCAGCTATCGATCGTGCCCGCCGCGAGTTCACCGCGCGCGGCACGCGCGCGTAGTCCAGGCTGTTGCAACAACCACTCGAGCTTCGTGGCGCTGAAGTACGGGTCGGTGACGAGTCCCGTTTTTTCGGCGATCATCGTCGCCTGCGGGGCCAGTTCGAGACACCGATCGGCGGTGCGACGATCCTGCCACACGATTGCGCGATGCACCGCGCGTCCAGTCGTGCGCTCCCACACGACGATCGTCTCACGCTGATTCGTGATGCCGATGGCGATGGGGTCCACACCGGCGTCGGCGATCGCTTCACGGGCGGCGGCGACGGTGCGATCGAGAATCTCGTGCGCGTCATGCTCGACCCACCCCGGGACCGGATAGTGCTGCGTGATCTCGCGGTATGCGCGCCCGAGGATGCGTCCGTTCTGTCCAATCACGAGACAGGTCGTGCCCGTGGTGCCCTGATCGATGGCGAGTACGCACGTCATGCGCCGATGACTCCGGAAAAGGGCGGCTTCACGAAGCCGCGATCGGTGAGGTAGCCGCTAACCAGCTCGTGCGGCGTGACGTCGAAGGCGGGATTCCATACCCGCGCGCCGACGGGAAGATCGCCCAGCTCGTCGGCGTGACGATGCTCGATCTCGATATCGGCGCCGGTGTGGGTGGCGGGATCGATGGTGCTCCACGGCGCGGCCACGTAAAACGGAATACCATGGGCCCGAGCGGCGAGCGCCACGCCGTAGGTGCCGACCTTGTTGGCAACATCGCCGTTGGCCGTAATGCGGTCGGCGCCGACGATCACCAGATCGACCGCGCCGCTGCGCAGCAAGGAAGCGGCGGCGCCATCGGGGAGCACGGTGACCGGAATGCCGGCCCGTTGCAATTCCCATGCGGTCAGTCGGGCGCCCTGACGAAGCGGACGCGTTTCGTCGGCGTACACGTGCACCCGGCGTCCTTCCCGATGCGCCAGGTGGACCGGCGCCAACGCGGTGCCGATGCCGGCGGTGGCCAGCGAGCCGGCGTTGCAATGGGTGAGCACCCGCGTGCCGTCAGGGATGATCTCGAGGCCGAAGGTACCGATCGCGTCGCACATGGCGACGTCCTCGGCCCGGATGGCTTCGGCGTCGGCCCGCAGTGCGGCAAGCAACGTGTCGTCGCCCACGACCGCCGCGACGGCCAGTAGTCTCCTGACGGCCCACGAGAGATTCACGGCCGTGGGTCGCGACGCGATGAGCCGTTCAGCGTAGCGCGCCAAGACCTCTCGTGCGCGACCACCCCGGCCGTCGCTCTCGTGCGCGAGGGCCACGACCAGACCGATCGCGGCAGCAACGCCGATCGCCGGCGCACCGCGAACCGCGAGGGTGCGGATCGCGTCGATCACCTCGTCGAGCGTGACGAGGTCCCGCGTCACTTCGGCGCCCGGAAGGTGACGTTGATCGAGAATGCGGAGGGCGCGATGGTCGGGTGACCATCCGACGGCAAGGAGGGGAAGCACGGGCCAAACGTAGCAGACCGGAGCGTCGATGGCAGCGTCCCGTGTAGATTTCCTGTCCGCCACTCCTCACCCCGCTCCGCACCCGTCCGCCATGTCCTATCAGTTCCTGACCTTCGACGTCTCCGATCGGATCGCCACGATCACGGTCAACCGTCCGGACAAGCTGAATGCCCTCAACGATGCCACGATCGCCGAACTCGGCGTGGCCATCGATGAAGCCAATGCGCGCGACGATGTGGGCGCGGTGCTGCTCACCGGCGCTGGTCGGGCCTTCGTGGCGGGTGCCGATATTTCCGAGCTACAAAGCCAGTCGCCGCTGGAAGCCCAGCGTCGCGCCCGGGCGGGCCAGGTGATCTTCCGCCGTTTTGAGACGAGCCCGAAACCCACGATTGCCGCGATCAATGGCTTCGCGCTCGGCGGCGGTTGCGAACTGGCGATGGCTTGCCACATGCGCATCGCCAGCGAGAAGGCCAAGCTGGGTCAGCCAGAAGCGAAGCTCGGTATCGTGCCGGGATACGGCGGCACGCAGCGACTACCCCGCCTGATCGGCCGCGGTGCAGCGCTCCGCCTGCTGCTCACCGGCGACATGATTGATGCGACCGAAGCGCACCGGCTCGGTCTGGTGGATCAGGTCACGACGCCCGACGAACTGCTCACCACGGTGCGCGCAATGCTCGCCACGATGCTGGCCAACGCGCCGCTCGCGATCGCTGGCTGCATCGAAGCGGTGAACCGCGGCCAAGACGTGCCGCTCGAGGAAGGCTGTACCATCGAGTCCGACTTCTTCGGATTGCTGTCCAGCACCGCCGATATGAAAGAAGGGATGCGCGCGTTTCTCGAGAAGCGTCCTCCCCAGTTCACTGGGCGCTGATCGCGCCGACGACGTGCTCGCCCGACTGATCGCCAAGGACTACCGCAACTTCACGCAGCTCGAGCTCGAGATTCCCTCGACTGGGCTGGTGGTGATTGGCGAGAACGGGCACGGCAAAACCAACTTGCTCGAAGCGGTCGCGTATCTCGCGCTGCTGCGGTCCTTTCGAGGGGCGCGGGATGCCGATGTGGTGCGCTTCGGCGCGCCGGCATTCCACGTGCGCGCCGAACTGACGCCACCATCCGCGTTCAACGTGGTGACCGTCGGCTTCGAGCGCACCACGCGACGCAAGCGTGCCACGCTCGACGGCGTGGAGCAGCCTCGACTCACCAGTGCGCTCGGTGCACTGCCGTCGGTGGAATTCTCACCGGCCGACGTCGGGCTCGTGGCCGGTGGGCCGAGTGAGCGTCGGCACTACCTCGATGTCATGCTGGCGCTGTCCTCGCGCGCGTACTTGCAGGCGCTGCAGTTATACCGCAGCGCCCTGTTGCGACGGAACGCCGCGCTGCGTACGGCCCAGCGCGACGGCGCACGCAGTAGCGAGCACGACGCACGAGTGAGCGTGTGGGAGCCCGCGATGGCGGAGCACGGCGGCTTCGTGGCGGCCACCCGGCACGCTTTCGTACGCGACCATGCGGAGCGATTCACGCAGCTCTCCGCCGCGATCGGCGAGCGTCAAACCGTGGTCATGAAATACGCGGCGACCGGCGGCGAGACATCGGACGACCAGCTGACCCGTGCCGAAGCGCAGGCCGAGGCGTATCGACGGGCGTACGCGCAACAGCGCGCGCAGGAGTTGCGTCGAGGTATCACGCTGGTCGGGCCGCACCGCGATGATCTGCAGCTGCTGTTGGGTGGCCGCGACTTGCGCACCTTCGGATCGGCGGGTCAGCAGCGTAGCGCCGCCATCGCGCTGCGACTGTTGGAGCTGACGACGCTGCGTGATGCCGTGGGCTACCCGCCGCTCTTGCTGCTGGATGATCCGTTTGCCGAACTCGACCTTGGGCGGGCAGCGCGGGTGCTGGCCCTCCTCGAAGACGCGGGTGCGTCGCAGGTGTTGTTGGCGGTGCCACGCGTGGAAGACATTCCGGCCGCGTTCACCCGCCTCGAGCAACGGACGATGTGCGACGGCGTGTTGCAGCCGTTCGTGCGAAGCGACATGCGAAGCGACCTGCGGTACGACGTGTCGCACGACGGGAGACAGGCATGAGTTCGGATCCGAAGAAGCGTGCGCCCGCCAAACTCGGCGATGTCCTCGCGTCGGTCTTGCAGCATGCGGGGCTGACCGATCGGGTGGCGCAGGCGGCGGTGATTCCGGAATGGCCGTCGCTGGTTGGCGCGCAGATCGCCACGGTGACCGAGCCGCTGCTCTTGCAGCAGGATGGCACGCTCGTGGTGATGGTGAAGACCCACGCGTGGATGCAGGAGCTGACGTTCCTGGAACCCGAACTGTTGCGGTCGCTGAACCAGGATACGTCGCGACCGCCAGTAACTCGGTTGCGGTGGATGCTGCAGCGCTGAGCTCGTCTCGCTCGCAAGTCATTGAAATACAACACCTTGCGATATATCCGCCGAGTTGCACGCGGAGGCTGGATCGACTATATTCAGGGGTTGTGTTTGCAGGCCAGTTGAATGGCCCAGCAGTTCATTTCTTCGGGATATCCCCACCTCATGGCGAATAGTAGCGAACAGCCCGAGAACGAGTACGGCGCCAACAGCATCACCGTTCTGAAAGGGCTCGAAGCGGTCCGCAAGCGCCCCGGCATGTACATCGGGTCCACGTCGGCCCGTGGCCTTCACCACCTCGTGTACGAAGTGGTGGACAACTCGATCGACGAAGCGTTGGCCGGGCATGCCGACCGCGTGTCCGTCACGATTCACGCAGACGACTCCATCTCCGTTGACGACAACGGCCGTGGTATCCCGGTGGATATGCACCCGATCGAGAAGATGCCGGGTGTAGAGCTTGCCATGACGGTGCTGCATGCCGGCGGCAAGTTCGACAAGGAGTCGTACAAAGTGTCCGGCGGTCTCCACGGTGTCGGCGTGTCGGTCGTGAACGCCCTGTCGAAGCAGCTCAAGGTGTGGATCAAGCGCGACGGTAAGGAGCATTACATGGACTTCGAGCGTGGAATCACGCAGACGAAGCTCAAGGTGATGCGCAGCGTGGCGGCCAAGGAAACGGGCACGCGCGTCTGGTTCAAGCCCGACGCGGAAATCTTTCAGGAAACGCTGCGCTACGAGTGGGCTACGCTCGCCAATCGTCTCCGCGAGCTCGCGTATCTGAACAAAGGCATTCAGATCACGCTGCGCGACGAGCGCCCCGACGAAACGAAGGACGGCCAGGCCCGCGAGGAAGTGTTCTTTGCGCGTGGCGGCCTCAAGGAGTTCGTGACGTATCTGATCGGCAACAAGAAGCCGTTGCATCAGGATGTGGTCTACATCGACACCACGCGCGATGACATCGGCATCGAGATGGCGCTGCAGTACAACGACAGCTACGCCGAGAACGTGTTCTCGTTCGTGAATAACATCAACACGCACGAAGGCGGTACGCACCTCACCGGCTTCAAGAGCGCGCTGACGTCGGTCATCAACAAGTACATCCAGGAAAAGTCGACGCTCAACAAGAAGGACAAGGAAACGCGCTTGTCCGGCGACGACGTGCGCGAAGGCCTCACCGCCGTGCTGTCGGTGAAGGTGCTGGAGCCGCAGTTCGAGGGTCAGACCAAGACCAAGCTCGGCAACTCGGAAGTGGAAGGCGCGGTGCGCAGCGTGCTCAACGAACTGCTGCAGCAGTACCTCGACGAACATCCGAAGTCGGCCAACATCATCATCGACAAGGCGATGTCGGCGGCACGTGCGCGTGAAGCCGCGCGCAAAGCGCGCGATCTCACGCGCAAGAAGTCGGCGCTCGACGTGGCCAACCTGCCCGGCAAGCTGGCCGACTGCTCACTCTCCGACCCCGCGCTCTGCGAGATCTATCTCGTGGAAGGTGACTCCGCCGGCGGTTCGGCCAAGCAGGGACGTAAGCGAGACTTCCAGGCGATTTTGCCACTGCGTGGTAAGATCATCAACGTGGAAAAGGCACGTTTCGACAAGGTGCTGAACAACGAGGAAATCCGGACGATCATTACGGCGATCGGCACGGGCATCAAGGAAGAGTTCGATCTCGCCAAAACGCGCTACCACAAGATCATCATCATGACCGACGCCGACGTGGACGGCGCGCACATTCGCACCCTGCTGCTCACGTTCTTCTTCCGTCAGATGCCGGAGCTGATCGACGCCGGCTACATGTACATCGCCCAGCCGCCCTTGTATCGCGTGGCCAAAGGCAAAGAAGAGTTCTACGCCTACACCGAAAAGGAGCGCGACGCCTACATGGAGCGTCTCGGTGGTCCGGAAGGACGCGGCAACGTGAACATCCAGCGCTACAAGGGTCTCGGCGAAATGAACCCCGAGCAGCTCTGGAAGACGACCATGGATCCGGAAACGCGCACGATGTTCCGCGTCACCATGGAAGACGCTGTGCTGGCCGACCAGACCTTCCAGACGCTGATGGGCGACGAAGTCGAACCGCGCCGGCAGTTCATCGAAGCGAATGCGCGATTCGTGACGAATCTCGACGTCTAATGCACTCCTGACTCGAAACGCTGACTCGCAACGTGGTACTCACGTGAGTCGTGGGTTTTGAGTTGACGTTTCGGGTTGTGAGTGAAGACTCACGACTCCGAACGTTTACTCATCACTCACGACTCACGGTTGTTTTACCGCCCAAATGGATTCGAGTACTTCACGTCCGTCAGAAACGCGCCGTCGGTGAGGGTCCCGAGGAAGGCCACCAGCGACGCCCGTTCGGCTTGCGAGAGATTGAGCCGCAGCGGTTGTCCGCCAGGTGTGCGCAGGCGGTTGTCGAGCCCCGGATTGTTCTGCACTCCGGAGTCGTAAAACGCGATCACCTGATCGAGGGTTTGAAAACGACCGTCGTGCATGTACGGCGCGCGCACGGCGATGTTGCGCAATGACGGCGACTTGAAGCGGCCGTTGCCCGCGCCGACATCGGTGATCGTGGCGTCCAGACCGGTGTTGTGCGAGTCGTCACCGATATGCGCGTTCGTCCCGTGACAGCGCGCGCAGCCGGCCCGACCGTTGAAGAGGTTCTGCCCGTCGAGTTCCTGCGCCGTGAACGTGGCGGGGAAATTCGGCACACCATTCGCACCGAAGGCGCGGTCGAACCTGGAGTTCACCGATACGAGTGAACGCACGAACTGCGAGAGCGCCAGCGCAACGCGGTCGCTCGTGATGTCGGCTGAGCCGAACGCCGCGTTAAATAGCGCCGGGTAGTAGGTGGTTGCGGAGAGCTTGGACACCATGTTCGGCAGTGTCATCCCCATCTCGGTACCGTCTTGAATGGGCTGCAACACCTGCGCTTCCAGCGACGCGGCGCGCTCATCCCAGAAGAACCGGCGGTTGGCATAGAAACGTGCGTTGGTGAGTCCCATGCTGTGGCGGCCGGTCGCGCCGCCGGCAAATCCGCGACTCAGACGAGCGGTGTCGGAGAAGGCGAACTGCTGCTGGTGGCACGAACTGCACGACACCCGATCGTTCACCGACAATCGGCGGTCGTAGAACAACACGCGACCCAGCGTGGCGCCGGCGTTGGTGGTGATGTTGGACACCGGCGTATTGTCGGCGCCAATCGGACTGCCGGCATTCGGCGCGGCCTGCGAGAAATGACGCGGCAGCGGGTTGCTGGCATCGGAATACAACAGCACGGTGGCCGGTAGCGTGGGCGCTGTGAGATCAGCCGCAAACACCACAATGGTGAAGCTGTGCGATGCGCTGCTGCCGCTGTTATCGCGCGCCGTGATCGTCGCCGAGTAGACGCCCGGATTGCTGGCCGTCCCGGAGATGGCGCCGTTGGCCGCTGTCATTCCCGTGACGGCGGGTGTGAATGCTACGGTATACGTGAGCCCCGATTTCCGCGGATCACTGAACGCCGTACCAGCCTTGGTGGCATCGTACGTAAACGGCACACCGACCATTGCCGCCTGCGTGCCGTTCGGCGAGACAACCGTCACGGGATCAGTGTTCGGCGTCACCGTGGGCGTGTCGGTCGCGGCCGGACTCGTGGTCGCGTCACCGGCGCATGCGCTGAGCACGAGCGAGGCCGTAACGAGCGTAAGCAGAATGGAATGACGCATAGCGGGACCCTCGAGCGTGGAAATCGTGCACCGTCACTTCGCGTGTTGTGATGCTCAACACGGATTCGGCGCTACGACCCTACGTGTATGCGGCTGGTACCAATAAAAAACGCGAGATCGTGACGATCTCGCGTTTTTCGCATCATCGACCAACGCGCGAATTACGGCGCGAGGTAGACACCCTTCGCTTCACGCGAGAGCTGCTTTGAGAAGTTCAGCGCGATGACGATCAGCGCCGAAAAAATGACCGTGAACGCGATGTAGCAAATCGTCGTGACTGTTGGCTCCATACCGCCCGTCGGGCTCGGAGTCGCGATGTACATCAACAGTCCGTACAGCCCAAGCAGCGGCAACACGGCGGCGGCGGCCACGAGACTGAGCAGACTGTTCGTCTTCGAAGCGATCATGGTATGGCGACGGGGACGCAGAGCGTCAGTGGGCAAAAGACAGCTGGTTCACGGCTGAATGACAAACTATCCAGATCGCGCGAGAACAGGGAGTGCCTGGTGGCCTATTCGTAGAGCTCGACGCCGGTCTCAGTAACCCGATGTGAAATCAGTGGCAGTGGCGGCTCGGCGTCTTCGGCGATCGTGATCGACGTGCGCAGCGCGGCAAGCCCGGCGCGGACACCGTTCCGATCTCTGGCAAACACCGTCGCCAACGGTTCGCCGGCCCGCACCATGTCACCCGCTCGGGCGGTAACCACGAAGCCCACGCTGGGATCCACGTCGTCGTCCACTTTGGTCCGCTGGCCGCCGAGCGCGGTGATACCGCGGCCGATGGCCTTGGGCTCCACCTGCGCAATAACGCCGTCGCGGGGGGCGAGATACAGCTCGCATTCGGCCGCCTGGGGCAGGATCGAGGGATCGTCGACCACCTTCGGGTCTCCCCCTTGGGCCGCGATGATCTCTTGGAACTTGGCCGCCGCCCGTCCGCTCGAAATGGCGACCTCCATGCGGCGAAGGGCGTCGTCGCGGTCGGTTGCCACCCCTGCCAGTACCAGCATCTCTGCGCCGAGGGCGTACGTCACCTTCATGAGATCGGGGGGGCCCTCCCCGCGAAG
>JBBQAK010000433.1:0-3251 GCA_038316215.1 Gemmatimonadales bacterium
ACTCGAGCAGCACGAGAAGGAACCTGTCGCCGTCAGCCGCGTTGAGCACTCGAGGCCGTTTAGGTTTCTCCGCTCGAGTTTGCGGTCGCCGTCATCCCGCCTGACCACCGTTTTTGATGAGTCTCCGTGCCGGCATGAGTCCTTTATTGCAGCCGATGCTGCCCAAGGTAGCATGATCGTGAACGCGTCCCTGAACGACGCGTCCGAATGCGCACGGATCACGATGGTCCACGCGCGCACGTTTTCGCTGGCGAGCAAACTGCTCCCGGCGTCGAAGCGGCGTGCCGCCTACGCGCTCTATGCGTTTTGTCGCATCGCCGATGATCTGGTTGATCAGGCGGACCACGACAACGTGGCTGAGCTCGGGGTGCAGCTCGATGACTACCGGAATCAACTGCAGGCCGCCCTCGACGGGCGTCCCAGCGGGCCGATCTTCCGTGAGGTGGCGTGGGTCGCCACAGAATACGAGGTGTCACCCGCCCCGCTGTTCGAGCTCCTCGACGGTGTGCGTCGTGATCTCGAGGCGCACACCTACGCCACCTGGCTCGAGCTTGAGCAGTATTGCGAAGGGGTTGCCAGCTCCGTTGGTGAGATGTGCACGTACGTGTTCGGCGTTCCCGCCGGGCCGACGATGCGCACCCAAGCCATCCAGTACGCCCGCACCCTCGGCACCGCCATGCAGCTCACCAACATCCTGCGGGATGTCGGTGAGGATGCGCAGCGCGGACGGTGCTATCTGCCGGCCGAAGACATGGCACGGTTCGGTCTGACCCCGCAGGACGTCCTCTCCAGCGGCCCTGAGCTGGCCCGTCACGCCGGCTGGGCTCCGCTGATGGCGTATGAAGTCAGCCGAGCTCGGGCATTGTACCTGGCCGCCATGCCGGGGATCGCGTTGCTCGACGGCGACGCCCAACGCTGTGCCGCGGCCTGCGCGAACGGCTACGCCGAGATCCTGACGGCGATCGAAGCGCAAAAGTATGACACCATTTCCACCCGCGCGCGCATTGGTCGTTTAGCACGCGTTGGCATTCTCTGGAACGCTTGGCGCTATCGTGCGCCGGCGCCTGATCTCTCCGCCTTGGGACACGGCCCGCGGATCGTCTGGGAACCCAACGCGGTGGCTTCCAACGCCGATTCCCTGATCCGACTGGCCTGAGGAGCTCCTCGCATGACCGCTTCGACCAACCTTCAGGATACGTCCGCGACAACGCTGTTCAAGGTTGCCGCCATCGCGCTGTTAGGGCACGCGTTCTTCAGCGCGTTCTCGGCGTTCGCCTTCGCGACGTTCCTTGTGCCGCCGTATCCGGAATGGCTGCAGACCGCGCAAAACCAGAAGGTGATGGCCGTGGGCTTCACGTACGGTGGCGCGACCACGGTCACCCTCGGCGCTATCGCCGGGCTGGCGTTCCTGGCCCACTGTATCGGCAGTCGCCGGGCGATGCTCGTGTTCGTCGTGTCGTTCTGCCTGGCCTTCATCTCGGAGTACGCCGGTACCGTCACCGACTATCCGTTCGGCGCCTACGAGTACACCAGTCAGCTGGGTTATAAGATGTTCGGTCGGGTGCCGTTCAATATCCCGACGTCGTGGTTCTACATGCTGGTTGCCTCACTGGCGATTTGCGGTCGATTCCTGCCGGCCAAGGACGACAACACGTCGAAGTGGTACTGGGCGCTCATGGGAGGTCTGGTGCTCACGGCGTGGGACGTCTCCATGGATCCCGCGATGGTGAAAACGAACCATTGGTTCTGGCAGATTGGCAGCCTCGCCGACCGCTCTGCCTTCGAACAGTTTATTGGCAAGCCCATCTTCTTCGGGATGCCGATCACCAACTGGCTTGGCTGGCTGTTCACGGGCATTATCGTTGCGCGTGTCATGCTATCCATCGTGCCGCCGACGATGTGGGCCGCCAAGGTGTCGCCACATCGCTTGCCGATCACCCTGTATGCCGTGAACGGACTGCTGCCATTGGCGATCTGCTTCCGCCAGGACATGGTACTCGCCGGCGTGCTCGGTACGATCGCGATGGCGATCCCGCTGTGGGCCGCCCTGCGCAACGATCCCGCGCCGCTGAGCAACCTTGGCACGGCGCCGATCGGGCGCGTTGCGGTGTCCGGCCGCTGATGCCGCCGACGGAAAGCGGCCTGCCGGGCACTGTCTCCCTTGCAGGTGCGTTGAGCGCATGAACGGCATGATGGAGAGCCTGACCCCGATCTTCGATTCTGATGCGCTGCCGATCGGCATTCTCGTCCTCATCGTGATAGAGGCGGCGGTGCTGTACCTGTGGCAGCGGCGCCATCCCTCGTCACCGCTGGGCTCGCCGAACACCGCGCGCATCGTATCGTTTCTCGGCGCGGGCGGCTCGCTGGTCGCCGCGATGATTTTTCATCGCCGACCGGAACCGTCTCCCGAAGGGTTCGCGTTGGCTATGTTGTCAGCGCTCGTGATTCATCTCTGGCACATTACCGTGCTCCTGCGCCGCTGAGCATCGCGGCGGAGCGGCGCTCCCCGCTTTCTTCAGCACCTCGGTTCATGCGCATTGTTGTCATCGGCAGCGGCTTCGGAGGATTGGCAGCTGCGATCCGCCTCCAGGCACAGGGCCACGACGTCACGATTGTCGAGAAGCTCGACAAGGCTGGTGGCCGCGGGTACGTGTTCGAACAGGATGGATTTACCTTCGATGCGGGCCCGACCATCATCACGGCGCCGTGGCTCATCGACGAACTGTTCGCGCTGACCGGCAAGAAAACCGAAGACTATATCAAGCTCGTGTTGCTCGATCCGTTTTATAACATCCGGTTCGAAGACGGCTCGGTGTTTCACTACAATGGCGACCGCGACGCCATCGTGCGACAGGTGGGAGAGTTCAACCCCGATGATGTCGCCGGCTACCTGAAGTTTCGCGAGAAGGCGTGGGAGATCTTCAACGTCGGGATGCCGCTCATCGACAAGCCGTTCCTGACGGCCGGCTCGATGCTCAAGATGCTGCCTGACCTGATCCGTACCCGCTCCGACGTGTCGGTGGCCGACCTCGCCGACAAGTACCTCAAGGACGATCGGCTGCGGCAGGTGTTCTCGTTCCATCCGTTGCTGGTGGGTGGCAACCCGTACAAGACGTCGTCGATGTACGCGCTGATCCACAAGCTCGAGCAGCAGTGGGGCGTCTTGTTCGCGATGGGCGGTACGGGGGCGCTGGTGCGGGCACTCGTGCAGGCATTCGAAGATCTGGGCGGTACGATCCGCTTCGAAAGTG
>JBBQAK010000401.1:0-3714 GCA_038316215.1 Gemmatimonadales bacterium
GCCGGAACTGATCGGGCGCGTCGTCGATCCCCTGGGCCGTCCCATCGACGGCCTCGGCGAGATCCGAAGCACCACCTTCCGTCGAGTCGAATCGCCGGCGCCCGGCATCATCGTGCGTCAGCCGGTCAAGGAGCCCATGCAAACGGGCATCAAGTCTATCGACTCGATGATCCCCATTGGACGCGGGCAGCGCGAACTCATCATCGGCGACCGTGGCACGGGCAAAACGGCGGTCGCTGTCGATACCATCATCAATCAGAAGGGGCAGGGCGTCATTTGCGTGTACGTCGCCATCGGGCAGAAGGCGTCTACGATTGCGTCGGTCGTCGAGCGTCTCCGTCAGTCCGGTGCGCTCGAGTACACGATCGTCGTTGCCGCCTCCGCCTCCGATCCGGCGCCGATGCTGTACATCGCGCCCTACTCGGGTTGCGCGATGGCCGAATACTTCATGTACAACGAGGGTAAGCCCACGCTGTGCGTGTACGACGACTTGTCGAAGCAGGCGGCGGCGTATCGCCAGCTGTCGCTGATTCTCCGTCGTCCGCCGGGGCGTGAAGCCTATCCGGGTGACGTCTTCTATCTCCACAGCCGTCTCCTCGAGCGCGCGGCCAAGCTGCGCGAAGACGACGGCGTGGTCGATGGCAAGACGATCCTGAAGCCGGGTGGCTCGCTCACCGCGCTGCCGATCATCGAAACGCAGGCCGGCGACGTGTCCGCGTACATCCCGACCAACGTCATCTCGATTACCGACGGACAGATCTTCCTCGAAACGGACCTCTTCAATGCCGGCATTCGCCCGGCCGTGAACGTCGGGATCTCGGTGTCGCGCGTCGGTGGTTCCGCGCAGACGAAGGCCATGAAGAGCGTGGCCGGTCGTCTCCGTCTCGACCTCGCGCAGTTCCGCGAACTCGAAGCCTTTGCCGCGTTCGCGTCGGACCTCGATCCCGCCACCAAGCGTCAGCTCGAGCGTGGTGCACGTACCGTCGAAATCCTCAAGCAGGGCCAGTATCAGCCCATGCCGTTCGAGGAGCAGGTGATGGTGATCTACGCCGTGACCAACGGTCTGCTCGACTCGATCGAGGTCGGGAAGATCCGCGCGTGGGAGAAGGGTTTCCTCGAGTTCATGCGCGCGCAGTTCCCGCAGGTCGCTGACACGGTGCGCACCAGCAAGGCGCTGTCGAAGGACATGGAAGCGGAGCTGAAGCGCGGTATCGAGCAGTACGCCAAGAGCCTGTAAATGGCGAAAGGCCGCGAACTCAAGGGGCGCATCAAGTCCGTCGAAAATACGCGCAAGATCACGCGCACGATGGAAATGGTGGCCACCTCCAAGATGAAGCGCGCGGCAGATCGCGTGGCGTCGGCGCGTCCCTACGCGTTGGCGCTGGGCGAGGTGTTGTCGCACGTCTACACGCCTGAGCTGGCGGAGCGCTTTCCGCTCCTTCGCCGCCCGGCGCAGAGCAAAAACGTGGCGCTCGTCGTGCTCACCGCCAATCGCGGTCTGTGCGGCGGCTTCAACACGAATCTGCTGCGCGAGGCGCGTCTGCGTCTCACCGAGCTGGAGAAGCAAGGCGCGACGGTCGAACTGCATGTGGTCGGCAAGAAGGGGATCGGCTTTTTCAAATACCTCGGCCGCACGCTCGCCGAACAGCGCGCCGACATCAGCGATAAGCCGACCGCCGCGGACGCCGCGTCGCTCATCGAAGCATTGATGACGCGCTTTGCGGCGGGCGACCTCGACGCCGTGCATCTCACGTACGCGAAGTACAAGTCGGCACTCTCCACCCCGCCGGCTACCGAACTCGTGTTGCCCGTCGTCGCGCCTCAAGCGGCCGGCGCTGGCACCGCGCGCGATTTTCTTCTCGCGCCGTCGGCCGACGAGTTGCTCGAAGCGTTGTTGCCACTGTACGTACGCAACACGGTGTATCGCGCGTTGGTCGAAACGGCCGCGGGTGAACAGGGCGCGCGTCGTACGGCGATGAAAAATGCCACCGACAACGCGACCGAGATTCTGCAACTGCTCAAGCGTACATACAACTCGGCACGGCAGGCGCAGATTACGCAGGAAATCGCCGAAATCGTCGGCGGCGCATCGGCACTGCAGGGCTGATTTCACTATCTCCACATCGAGTCCCATGGCTACCACTGCCGCGCCGACCACTGTCGGCAAGATCATTCAGGTCATCGGTCCCGTCATCGACGTGGCCTTCGAAAACGATCATCTGCCCGAGCTGTACAACGCGGTGCGGGTGGAAGGCACGGCGCCTGATGGACAGGTGATCTCCGTGACCGCCGAAGTGCAGCAGCACATCGGTCGTAACCAAGTCCGCGCCGTCGCCATGTCGAGCACCGACGGCGTCACGCGTGGCATGGACGTCATCGACACGGGTGGCGCGATCACGGTGCCGGTCGGCGCTCCGGCGCTCGGCCGCATTCTGAACGTCCTCGGTGAGCCGGTGGACGAAGGCGCGCCGATCCCGAAGGACGCCCTGCGTTGGCCCATTCACCGCAAGCGTCCCGACTTTGTCGATCTCGAGCCGAAGACGGAAGTGTTCGAGACGGGCATCAAGGTCGTTGATCTCGTCGCCCCGTTCGTGAAGGGTGGGACGATCGGATTGTTCGGCGGCGCCGGTGTCGGCAAGACGGTCATCATTCAGGAACTCATCAACAACGTCGCGAAGGGACACGGTGGGAAGTCCGTGTTCTGCGGTGTTGGCGAGCGCACGCGCGAAGGCAACGACCTGTATCTCGAATTCCAGGAAGCTGGCATTCTTGATAAGGTGGCGTTGATCTACGGGCAGATGAATGAGCCGCCAGGAGCCCGTCTCCGCGTGGCGCTCGCGGGACTCACCGTCGCCGAGTACTTCCGCGACGTGGAGCATTCGGACGTGCTGGTGTTCGTGGACAACATCTTCCGCTTCACGCAGGCGGGCTCGGAAGTATCCGCGCTGCTGGGTCGCATGCCGAGCGCCGTGGGATACCAGCCCACGCTCGCCACGGAAATGGGCGAACTGCAGGAACGCATCACGTCCACGCGCAACGGCTCGATCACCTCGGTGCAGGCCATCTACGTGCCGGCCGACGACTTGACCGATCCCGCGCCGGCGACGGCGTTCGCGCACTTGGACGCCACGGTCGTGCTCAACCGCAAGATCACAGAACTCGGCATCTATCCCGCCGTGGACCCGCTCGACTCCACGTCGCGCATCCTCGACGCGCAGTACATCGGCGAGCGCCACTACACTGCGGCCACGACGACGCAGCGCATCCTGCAACGCTACAAGGAACTGCAGGACATCATCGCGATCCTTGGTATGGACGAACTGTCCGAAGAGGACAAGAAGATCGTGGGTCGTGCGCGCCGTTTGCAGCGTTTCATGTCGCAGCCGTTCGCCGTGGCCGAGCAGTTCACGGGCATCCCCGGCAAGTATGTGAAGCTCGAGGAAACCATCTCCTCGTTCGAGCGCATCTGCGCCGGTGAATTCGACAACCTGCCGGAGCAGGCGTTCTTCATGGCCGGTGGCGTGGACGACGTCGTCGCCAACGCGAAGAAGCTCCAGGGCTGATCACGTGAGCGACTCACTCCAGGTGTCGGTGATTTCCCCCGAGCGCGTGCTGTTCGAGGGCACCGCGCGGGGCGTCATCGCGCCAGCGTTCGACGGCGAGATGGGAATTTTGACGATGCACGCACCGCTCATGACGCTGTTGGGCAAGGGC
>JBBQAK010000414.1:0-3527 GCA_038316215.1 Gemmatimonadales bacterium
ATGAGGATCATGCCCTCGCACTGGGTTGCCGTGACGATAGCAATCGACATGACATCGGCCGGAAACGCGGGCCATGGCTGATCCTCGAGCTTGGGAACGTGTCCACCGAGGTCGCTTTGAATAACGCGCGACTGTTCGGCAGGCACGATCAGGTCGTCGCCGTCGATGATGCACGAGATGCCCAGACGCTCGAACCCCACGAGCGTGCTGCGTAGGTGCTCGACGCCGGCACGTTCAATGCGAATTGCCGAGCGCGTCACTGCCGCGAGACCGATGAACGATCCCACCTCGATGTGATCGGGACCGATCTCGTGGGTTGCGCCGCCGAGCGGCCTGCCGCCTTCAATCGTGTAGACGTTGGACCCGATGCCGTCGATGCGCGCACCGAGCGCAACGAGGAAGTGCGCGAGGTCCTGCACATGCGGCTCACTCGCCGCGTTGCGCAACACGGTGCGTCCCGTGGCAGCGACCGCGGCCATGAGTGCGTTCTCGGTGGCGGTGACGCTGGGCTCATCGAGAAACACGTCGGCACCAATCAACGCCTTCGCCGTGAAGCGAAACCGCTCACCCAATTCGTACTCGGCGCCCAGCGCCTGCAGAACGTGGAAGTGGGTGTCAAGCCGACGGCGGCCGATCACGTCGCCGCCCGGAGGCGACAGCGTCACGGTGCCGCAGCGCGCGAGCAGCGGTGCGGCGAGCAGGATCGATGCGCGAATCCGCGCGCACATCCGCGGATCGAGATCGGCCGCTTGCACTGACTTCGCATGCACGCGCAGCGAATTTGGACCGTTCCACTCGCATGCCGCACCCGTGCTGCGGACGAGCTCCACGAGCGTCTCGATATCGCGAATCCGAGGCACATTGTGCAACTGTACCGGCTGATCGGTCAGCAGCGTAGCGGCAACGATCGGCAACGCGGCATTCTTATTGCCTGATGGTCGGATCGAGCCGCTGAGGCGCTGGCCCCCTTCGACAATGAACTGGACGGCGGACATGCACTCGGGGTTGAACGCGGCGAATGGACGAAGCAATCGGGCGATCGGAAGAATAGCAGCGGCGAAAGCGTCCTGCACACCCCGACCGTCACGGCCTGGTCACCGATGTCGTCGATCGACCGCTCCAGCCCCTTCCCGACCCTGACGGAAACCCTTAGATCATCCTTATGACCTTTGTCAGTGCGTTGTCTGTGCGGCTCCTGCAGGCCGCAACGTTTCCGGACACTATCATCGCCCGCACGATCCCCGAGCGTGGCATGCTGGAGTGGACGAGCGGCATTCTTCAGATCATCGTGCTGCTCCTTGGCATCGGTGTGCTGATTGCGACGGTACTGCTGATCCTCTCCATGCGTGCCGGACTGCGGAAGTTGAACGAGACGGTCGATCGCCTTACCAAAGACGCGCAGCCGATGTTGGCGAACGCGACCGCGGTGGTGGGCGATGCCCGGGAAGTGGTCGCGATGCTGCGGACAGATGTGGAACGCGTCACGGATGCGGCCGAAGCCTTGAGCAAGCAACTGCTGGCTGCCGCGGAAACGACGGTACGCCGTGTGGACGATGTCAATGCGGTGCTGGACGTGCTGCAGGACGAGCTAGAAGACACTGCGCTCTCAGCCGTATCGGCGATTCGCGGTGTCCGCGTGGGCGCCAGCGAGTTGACAGCGGGACTGAGTCACCCGCAGCCGCGTCGTACTCCTGTCCCCGTGGATGCTGACGACGACGACGACTGAGCACTCTGTGCTCCGACGCCACCGCGCGTGGATTGTGGGGAGCGTGGCCGTGTTGGTGGCGCTGGTCTGCTTCCCCACGGACGCCTGGGCGTGGACCCCTGGCACGCACGTATTCCTGGGTGACGCGCTGCTCCGGAATCTTTCGCTCGTTCCGTCGACGATCGCGGAACTGCTGACGGCCTATCCCACCGACTTTCTGTACGGGTCGATCGCGGCCGATACGAGCATCGCAAAGAAGTACGCCGAGGTCGGGCGTCACTGTCATTCGTGGCGCGTCGGCCTCGAGATCCATGACGATGCGACCCCGCCGTCGTTGCGGGCGTTCGGCCTCGGATATCTCGCGCATCTCGCTGCCGACGTCGTGGCCCACAACTTCTTTGTGCCGCGACAGCTGGCCGTGACCTCGAGCACGACCGCGATCGGCCATAGCTATTGGGAGAGCCGCATCGACACGCATCTGGGGGATCCCTGGCCACGGCGCGCCCGTGAGCTCTTGTCCATCGATCACGCGGCGGCCGATCAGCATCTCGATCGCATTCTGAGCCCCACGCTGTTCGGCACGCCGACCAACCGTCGCATCTTCCGCGGCATGGTGTATGTGACCGACTCGGACTCATGGCAGCGCATCTTCCAGCTGGTTTCGGAGAAGAGCCGCTGGGATCTGAGCGACGCCGACGTCGGTCGCTACATGGGTCGTTCGTTCGACTATATCGTGGATCTCTTCAATCGTTGGGACAACAGCGATGCGTTTCGCTTCGACCCCTCAGGGGACAGTCCGCTGCGCGATGCGAAGAAAGTACGCCGTCAGGCCAAGCGTGAAGGCGGTGACGTGCGCGCGGCGCTGGAAGCCGATCGGATGTTCGGCATGCCGGTGACGGAACTCCGACATGCCGCTGCACTCCCCACGCCGCTCTTTACTCCGCGCGAGCGGCCAGCAACTGATTGACCTTTTTGGGGTCGGCAGAGCCCTTCGACTTTTTCATGACCTGGCCGACCAAGACCCCCTGGAGCTTTCGCTCGCCCGCCATGAAGCGCGCGGCCTCGGTGGGTGACTCGGCAAAGACCTCGTCGATCCAGGCAACCAGCGCGGAATCGTCGGTGACCTTGAGCAGGCCATCGCGTGTCGCGATCGCCAGCGGCTCGGTGGGCTCGCGCTCCATGAGCGTGAAGATCTGACGGGCCGCGGTGTTGGAGATGTCGCCCTGCGCTTCGAGTTTGATCAGCGCGCCGAGACGGTCGGGATCGACCGCATGGTCGAGCAGCGCGCCCCCTGAGGCATTGACGGCGGCGAGCACGGGGCCGAGCATCCAGTTGGCCGCGCGCCGGGCGTCACCGGACGTGGCGGCGACGGCTTCGAAGCGATCGGCCAGGACGCGATTCACGATGAGTTGCTCGATGTCCGCCGCGCCCAGTCCGTACCGCGTGGAAAATCGGTCGCGCTTGGCTGCCGGTAGCTCGGGCAACGACGCGCGCTGCTCCTGCACGAAGGCGTCGGTAAGCCGGAGCGGCGGCAGATCAGGTTCGGGGAAGTAGCGGTAATCATGGCTGCCTTCCTTGCTGCGAGCAGATCGCACCTGATTGCGTTTCTCGTCGTACAGCAATGTCTGCTGCTCGACGCGACCGCCACTCTCCAGCAACGCCCGCTGCCGTGCGAACTCGACCTCGACGGCGCGCTCGGCCGACGAGAATGAGTTGAGGTTCTTGACCTCGGTTTTCGTGCCGAGCGTGTCGACGCCGCGCGGACGGATGGAAATATTGACGTCGACACGCAGCGAGCCCTCTTCCATGTTCGCGTCGGAGA
>JBBQAK010000166.1:0-8119 GCA_038316215.1 Gemmatimonadales bacterium
CGTCGGCTCGACGGCATCGCTGCCGGGCCCAATACCGTTCGCCTCCGTTGAAGACCCCTCAGGTGAGGACCGCCGATATGACTCCCACACGACTGCTCATCACCACGAGCGTCGCGGTGACGCTCGCGCTCTCTGCGCATCCGCTCCTCGCGCAGGCGGCCGGTGCCACGCCGCCCGTCGCGCCCCCGACCACCGGAACAAGCGCCGCCACCGTGACCGCGAGCACGGTCACCGTGCCGCCTGTGCCAACGATCAAACCACGTGAATCGTGGATGGCAGATCGTCGCAACTTCGCCGTGGGTGACATCATCACGATTCTCATCGACGACTACACGATCTCGACCGCGGTGAAGGAGAACTCGGCGTCCGACAGCCGCACGCGTGGCTTGTCGGTAAACGCCAAGCTCCCCACCAGCTCGAAGCAGGTCGGCATCGACTCACGCAACAACGCCGATCAGCAGCAGCGAGGTTCGGCGCGTCGCGAGAACCGCTTCCAGAACGAAATGAGCGTGCGCATCGTCGCGTTGGGCCCGAACGGCCTGCTACAGCTGAAGGGCACGAAAAAGATTGATATCGACAAGGCTCTCCAGGACATCGTCTTCACCGGCTGGGTGCGTGCACAAGACGTGTCCACGTCCAACGTGATCGAATCGAGCCGCGTCGCCGACGCCCAGTTGGGATACACCTCGCCGGGACCGCTCGGCAAGCCGAAACAGGGCATCATCACGAAGGTTCTCGGAGCGTTCTGGCCATGACCACCATACAGGCGCGTCATCTCGGCGCAAAGATCGTCCGTACCATACTCGTGACCGCCGGCTTGCTGTTGTTGCCGGTCATGGCTCGCGCACAGAACGACATCAAGATCCGCGATCTGACCAGTGCCGAGGGCGCGCTGCCCGTGCGCCTGGTGGGCTACGGACTCGCGATCGGACTCGATGGCACCGGTGACCGGGCGATCGGCGGACAGACGGCCGGCCCCACCATTCAGAGCGTCATCAACATCCTGCGTCGCTTCAATATCGAAGTACCGGCTGATCTCATTCGCATGCGCAACGTGGCGGCGGTGCTCGTGACCGCCGAAGTGTCGCCATATCTGCGCGCCGGTGGTCGCTTCGAGGTGAACGTGGCCTCGATGGGTGATGCGCGATCGCTGCGCGGTGGCACCCTGTACATGACACCGCTGGTAGCCGATGCCAGCGGCCCGCCGCTCGCGTCAGCGCAGGGATCGCTGATGGTCAGTGACGGTGGCGCAGCCACGCGCTACGCGCCCTCGCATGAAACGTCGGCGCGCATTCCCACCGGTGGCGTGCTCGAAGCCGATCTCCCGCGCCCGGCCATCGTCGCCACCTCGCGACTGCTGCTGCGCGAACCCGATCTCGGGACCGCCACGCGTATCGCCATTGCCATCAACGCCACGTACGGCGAGAAAACCGCGACCGTGGAAGACGAAGGTTCGGTGATCGTGACGCTCCCCGACTCCGTGCAGAAGCCCACCGCGCTCGCCCGCATTCGTGACCTCGCGGTCAAACCGGAGTCGCGTCCGCGCCTCATCATCGATGGGAAGGACGGCACGGTGGTCGCCGGCGGCGAGATGATCGTCGGTTCGGCCACGGTCAGTCACGGCGCGATCACGCTGGCCATTGGCACCGAAACCGCCAACGACACCACCCCGATTCCGGGCAGTGTCCGCCTACCGGCTGGCATTCCCGTGCAGCGCGTCGCCTCGGCACTTCATGCCGTGCGCACGCCGCCGAATGAGATCGCCGCCATCTTCGCCGCCCTTCGCGAAGTGGGTGCTATCACCGCCGAGGTCATCGTTCGATGATCGACCGCATCAATGCCAGCAGCATGAAGAGCGCGAGCGCACCCACGGCCCCATTGTCCGCCAAGGACCAGCGGGACGCCACGCTCATGAAGTCCGCCAGCCAGCTCGAAGGCATGTTCGTGCAGCAACTCTACAAGGCAATGCGCGAGACCGTTCCACAGCAGGAAGGAATCGTTTCAGGAGGGGCCGGAGAAGACATCTTCACGGGACTACTGGATCAGCACCTTGCTGCCGAGACTCCCAAACAGTGGGAGCATGGGATCGCGCAGGCGCTCTACCGACAGCTGCGTCACGGCATCCCCGCTGACGCACCCCAGGCCTCCGTGACCACTCCTGATCCAAACACCCGCTGATGTCGACGATGACACTCTTCGCACATGAACCCGCCCCACGCCTCGGCGTCCCCACCGGGGCATTGCTGGACGCGCTGCACGATGCGTTGATCAGCGAGCGCAGGCTGCTCGATGATCTGATCGCGCAGATGCGTCGCCAGCGCGCGTCGGTTGCGGCGGATGACATCGAAGGCGTGGACGAAAGCACCTTCGCCACACACCGTATTCTCGCCACGCTCGGCCAAGCGCGCACGCGTCGTCGGCAGCTCAATATCCTGCTTGGCGGCTCCGAAGATTGCACCCTGCGCGACCTTGAAGACATGCTCGGTGATCAGGTCGACACGCGACTGCGCGATGCGCGGCTGCGTCTCACACAGGCCGCCGATCTCCTCGCCCGTGAAGTCGGCATGAACCGCAAGCTGCTTCGTGAAGCGCTGACCAACACTGACCAGCACGTGCGCACCCTCGTGGGTGCCCCTGCCCTGCCCACCACGTATGCCAGCGAAGGCGCGGCCGCGCCCAGCAGCGGCGCGCCTCGTGGTGTCCTCGTGAATCGGACCGCATAACATGTCCTCCGGCCTGTTGAGCATTGCGCGCACAGCGCTTCTCACGCATCAATCCGCGCTCCAGACGATCTCGCAGAATATTGCGAACGCAGAAACGCCCGGATACTCGCGCCAGGAAGCAGTACTCGCTGCCAACGTGCCGGTTCGCATGTCATACGGCAACGTCGGAACCGGCGTCCACGTCGAAACGATCATCCGCAAGCGCGACCTGTTACTCGACGACAGCTATCGCTCGGCGAGCACGCTCGCGGGTAGTGCGGAAATGCGTCGCGATCTCATGGGCCAAGTGGAAAGCGTGTTCGGTGAGCCGAGCGACGCGGGTATGGCCAGCGCCCTCGATGCGTTCTGGGGCTCGTGGAGTGATTTGTCCGCGTCGCCGAGCAGCTTGTCCGCGCGGTCGGTCGTGCAGCAGCGCGGCCGTCAGGTGGCACAGCTGTTTAACGCATACGACTCGCAACTCACGCAGCAGCGCACGTCCACCTTGGAACGGCTGCAGAATACGGTGAGCTCGATCAACTCGATCGCCGCGCAGGTCGCCGAGTTGAACACACGGATCGTGACGTCGGAAAACAACGGCAACACGAACAACGATCTGCGTGATCTGCGCGACATGAAGCTCGACGAGCTCTCAAAGATTGCCGGCACGCGGGTCATTCCGCAGCCCGACGGTGGTGTGTCGGTGCTGATCGGCAATTCCACCCTCGTCCAGGGAGATACGGCGCGTCCGCTGTCGCTCCGGCTCGAGCTGCCGAACCCGATGCCGACGACGCCGCTCACGGATGTGAACGTGCGGATCCAGCTCGGTACGTCGCCCGACCGCCTCGCGCCGTTGGCCGGCGAGCTCAAGTCGATGGTCGACGTGCTGAACGTGGACATCCCCGACGCTCGCAGCCGACTCGACGCGATGGCGGCGCAGTTCGCGTCGGCCGTGAACACCGTACACACCACCGGCTACACCTTCAGCGGGAACACCATCCCGGGCACGGCCGCCGGCAACTTCTTCGATGCCGGCACGACCACCAACCCGGTCAACGCCGCCACGATCAAGCTCGATAGCGCCATTCTGAACGACCCGCTCAAGATTGCCGCCAGCGGCAACGCCAACGGCCCGACCGACAACAGCGTGGCACAGGGGCTCGCCGGACTGCGTATCGTCGACAACACGGTCAACTGGACGTCGACCACCGGCGCCACGGAGAGCGGCTCATTTCTGAGCTTCTTCCGCAGCATGGTCACGCGCATCGGCATCGATGCCGCCGCCGCGGACGACAATGCCACCGTGTACCGTAGTCTGACCGACCAGGCCGACGCCCGACGCCAGTCGGTCAGTGGTGTGAGTACCGATGAGGAACTGGTGAACATGATGCGCGTGCAGCAGTCTTATCAGGCGGCCACCAAGATGATTAAAGTGGCCGATGATATGATGCAGACGCTCCTCTCACTGGTCTGATACGCGATGCTCATCCTCGGACGCCGCGAAGGCGACTCGATCATTATCGACGGCGGGATTCGGATCGTCGTCGTGTCGTGCGACCGCGGGGGCGTCCGTATCGGCATCGACGCGCCCAGCAACGTCAAGATTTTGCGCGGCGAGATCGCTGATCAGGTCAAGTTGGAAAACGAGCGCGCCGCAGCCCCGGTGGCCACGGAATGGCTGGCCGCGCTTGGCGCCACCGCGCCCGCTACCGCGCCCGCTACCGCGCCCGCTACCGCGCCGGCGAGCGGCCCGACGCCAGCGCCAGACGCCTGATGTCAGCGTGCGCGGCGAGAAGCCTGCAAGGTGGGAAGCTCGATGACGCAGCCGTACGAGTTCGCATGACCGCGTCCGTTGCTTCGCGCCAGCAGCCAGTCGATCGCGCCCGCGTCGAGCGCCAGTTCATTGGACTCGCCCTCACCGGTGCTTCCATCGGCAGACACCTCGATCCGCACCACGTCGCCTTCGGTGGAGAGCGCCACGCGGATCCCCGCGCGAACAGCGCCGCCGCGACCAACTCCAACCCGGCACGCCGCCGCCAGGGCCACGCACAGCGCGTGCTGCAGCGCGGATGGCTCGGCTCGTACCGGTTGGACATCGTCGGCGGCGATCACGGTGCAGCGCACGTCCCGGTATTCGGAATGATGCTCGAACAGCGCCAGCGCCGCGCGGACGCTGTCGCCCGGCATCAGCGGTTCGACGTCAGCATCGCCGCGTCGCGGCAGCTGCCGCATCTGCTCCAGCAAACCGTCCAACCGATCGGCATCGGTGCGCAATCCGGAGAGCACGCGTTCGTCGGGAACGCGCGACGGATCGATGAGCGCGGCGATCGCCGAGACCGTCGCCACCCGATTGCTGAACGCATGTGCCAACCCGCGAAGCAAATCGTCATGTACCGAGAGCCAACGCGCCGCGCCGGCGTCGCCGCTCACGTCTGATCTTTCCACTCGCACTCCAGGATCTGCCGCGTGTTTGTCATCATAGGCCTGGTCATCGTGATGGGCTCCGTCATCGGTGGCTATGTAATGCACCATGGCGAGCTCGCCGTGCTCATCCAGCCCAACGAGTTTCTCATTCTCGGTGGGGCGGGACTTGGCTCCATGATCGTGGCCAACCCCCCCGCGGTCCTCAAGGGTGTAGTGTCGCAAATGCTCGGCTTGCTCAAGCCGAATCCGTTCGGCGCGACCGCCTACGCTGAACTGCTGCAGGTACTCTACGAGATCTTCCAGAAGGCCCGCAAGGACGGACTGGTCGGACTCGAGTCGCACATCGAAAATCCTGAGTCCAGCGACATTTTCCAGAAGTACCCATCGTTCATGGGAAACCACCACGCCGTGTCGCTGCTCTGCGATACGCTCAAGGTGCTCCTCACGGGTACGGTCGAAGATCATAACTTGGCCGAAATTCTCGACGTGGACCTCGAGAAGCATCATCACGAAGCCATGCTGGTGCCCAGCGCCGTGACCGCCGTCGGCGACGCGATGCCGGGCTTCGGTATCGTGGCCGCCGTCCTCGGCGTCATCATTACGATGGGGTCGATCGGCGGCGCTGCCTCCGAGATCGGTGAAAAGGTCGCCGCCGCACTCGTCGGTACGTTCCTCGGCATTTTGCTCGCCTACGGCGTGTTTGGTCCGATCGCCGCCGCCATGGGGAATCGCATTGCCGCCGAACATGACTATATGCTCTGCGTGCGAACGGCCTTGCTGTCCTTTGCCCGTGGCGATGCGCCGATGACCGCCGTGGAGTTTGCCCGCCGCAACGTTGAGCCGCATGAGCGCCCGAGCTTCACGGAGCTGGAAGAGATGACGCGCAAGAAGGCCGCGTAACCTCATGGCTCCGCGCGGTGGCAAGAAGATCATCATCGTCAAGAAGAAGGTCGCCGGTCACGGCGGCCATCACGGCGGCTCATGGAAGGTGGCGTATGCCGACTTCGTGACCGCCATGATGGCGTTCTTCATGGTGATGTGGATTCTTGGCATGGACGACAAAACGAAGCAGGCCATCGAAGGCTACTTCGCGAATCCGGTCGGGTACAAGAAGGGCTACGGCGCGGGTTCAAGTCCGCTCTCGACCGGCACCGCGCCGACGAATGTGCAGAAGACGCCGTTGCGCATGATCGTGCGCAGCTCCGAGCAGCGCACCTTCGAACAGCTCAAGAGCTCGATCCTCGAAAAGGTCGCGTCGAACGATTCGCTCAAGGCGCTCAAGGCCCTGGTTGACGTCCAGGTCACGAGCGACGGTCTGCGCATCGAGCTCGTGGAGACCGGCAGCGGCGACGTGTACTTCCCGCTTGGCTCGGCCAAAATGAAGTCACCCACGATGCTCGCGCTCCAGCTGATCGGCACTGAGCTCGCCACGCTGCATCACCCGGTGATTCTCGAGGGCCACACCGACGGCGCGCAGTTCAGCTCCGCCGGCGGCGCATACGGTAATTGGGAACTCTCCGCTGACCGTGCCAATGCCGCCCGCCGCGTGCTCGAAGGCGTGGGGCTCAGCGACGGTCGCATCGTGGAAGTGCGCGGCTACGCCGCCACCAAGCCGCGAATCATGGGCGATCCACTCTCCGCCGCCAACCGCCGCATCTCGATTCTGCTGCCGTTCAGCGTGACACCCGATGGTGCCGCGGATGCCGCAAGCATGGCGCAGTACAAGGCGGATTCAATGCACGCGAGCTTGGCGAAGCGGGTCCCTTGATGACTGCGAAGTAGGGAGTAGGGAGTACGGGGTACGGAGTCATCTCCTTACCCCGTACTTCGTACCCCCTACTCCGCTTTTACCGACATTACCCCGCGCTCGCCAGCCGTTGCGTCGCCCACAGCGCCGCCTCTCCGTACAGCCCCGCGAGCTCGGCCCGCAGCGCGATGGCCACATTGTCGTCGTCGTCGACCTCGGCCCACTCACCGCGCTCATAGGCATCGGCCAGTCGTAGCACCGGTGCATGCGGTCCGGTGCCTGAGAGCAAAGCGTCGCGCACGTCGACGCTCACCGGCAGCCGCTCCAGCACGGAGTCCATCGGCAGGCCGAGCAACGCGTCCATGCGCGAAAGAATTCCCACCAGAAAGCGCGCGGAGGGATCGCCGCTGAGGCCGTGGGCGGTGACCGTCTCGCAAAAGCGGCCGCGCACGAGCGCCTGCACAACGGCTTCGTGCGCTACTGGGCTCTGCGAACCGACGGTGGCGACCAGCACGATCAGCATCCAGCGTGACAGCGCTTCTCGGCCGATCAAGCGAATAGCAAACGGAATCGAGTCAACGGAGCGGGCCCCAAACGAAGCGGAATTCACGATGCGCAGCAGGGACAGCGACAGCGACGGGTGGCTGCGGAACGCTTCCTCGAGCGCCGAATCCGTGACATCCGGCTCGTTCAGCAGCGCCATAATGTTGAATACCATGGCGTGCTGCACGTTGACCGCGCGTCCGTCCAACGTTTCCGGGCGACTGAACACATAGCCCTGAAACAGCACGCACCCCAGCGTCTCGCAGGTGTGTAGCATCTCCACCGTTTCCACACGTTCGGCAAGCACCGTCAGCCCCAGTCCGTTCAATCGAGCCACCGCCGGCGCAAGCTCGGCAGCGGTTTTCCCGAGGACATCCAGCTTCACGATACTGGCAAACGGCAGCAAGGGATCGAGCGACGCGCGTCCGTCGTAATCATCGAGCGCCAGGCGATACCCCTCAGCCACGGCCCGTTCGCAGGCGTCGACCACGGCGGCGTCGCCGTCCACCGTTTCCAGGAGCTCCAGCACCACCGCCGTCGGGTCGAAAATCTTGTAGAGTTCGCCCAGCAGGTGCTCGCGGGTAATGTTCACGAAGGCCGTGGTGCCGGCCGTCAGTCGGTCGAGGCCGATGGACAGCAGGGCGTGCAGGGCCGTATCACCGCACATGTGCGATTCGGACAGGCCGATCGCCTGCGTGGCCTCCCG
>JBBQAK010000179.1:0-7922 GCA_038316215.1 Gemmatimonadales bacterium
ATCGCCCTCGGCTATCTGCTCCTGATCGCCAAGTCGGAAGGCTTCGACACCTCGCCCATGCTCGGCTTTCAGGCCGATCGCGTCAAGGAGGTGCTCGACATCCCAGCCGGCGCGACGATCACGGCGATGGTGGCCCTTGGACGAGGCGCCGACGACGGATTCCGCTCGCATCGTCACACCGTACAGCGCATCACCAGCTTTCGTTAGATATTTCCCGCGTGACGGATCTCCTGCTTCCCATCTTCCCGCTGGGTGTCGTGCTCTTTCCCGGCACCCTGATGCCGCTACACCTGTTCGAACCGCGCTATCGGCAGATGCTCGCCGATGTGCGCGAGGGCGATCGGCGCTTCGGCATCATCCCCGCGATCCCAGGCGTTGCCGAACACGACCTGCCGTCGGGACGCATGGGCTGCGTGGCTGAAGTCACCGAGCTCGAAGTCATGCCCGACGGTCGGGCCAATATCATTGTGGTGGGCCGTGAACGCTTCGCACTCGAGGCGTTCGTCGAGCACGACGCGCCGTATCACATGGCCACCGGCACCATCATCACCGACGAGACCGGCGCCTCACCCGTCGCGCTGGCCGTGGCCGCTGACGAAGTGATCGCCAACTTCAAGCGGGTCGCGCTCGCCGTACGCACGCTGAACGACGACACCGATCCGCTCCCCGAGCTTCCCGACGACGCCGCGCAAGTCGCGTGGAGTGTCGCCGCCATGATCGATCTGGATCTCGACAGCCGGTATCGACTCCTGGCCGAGCGTTCGCCGGCTGCCAGACTCACACAGGTCGACAATGTGCTGCGAAAGGCGATCCCGGATCTCGAATTGCAAGCGGCGATAAAGCTCAGCAAGGAGTAGCGAGTGAGGGGTACGGAGTCGTACCCCTGTCACTCCGTACGTTACCGTTATCGGACGATCCTCGGCCTCTGCAGTCGTCGCCCGCCAACGTACACCGACAGCACGACCAGCATCGCGGCGCCGATCAATGAGGTCGCCAGTGACGGACCGTTTTGCAACGCCTTCTCGGACGACTCCGTCAACGCCGACGCCACCGACAGCGTCCACTGACGCACACTGAGATAGTGTAGCGCCGGAAAGGTCGAGCTCAGCGCACCTTCCCAGAACAGCACATACACCAGGCCGGCCACCAGCGCACGACGCGTCAGCAGAGCGAGTGCAGTGAACAGGGCGGCATACGTAACGCCGCCGAACATCACGGCAACCGTGAATGCCGTCGTGACGTTCTCCGGATTGCTACCATCGGCCGCGATCGCACCAGTGCTCCACACCGCGAACGCCGATAGCACCCCCGTCACGATCGACGCATACATCACGCGTACGCAGGCAATCCACCATCGCGGTGTCGTCGTCGTCACGAGATACAGCAGCGTGCCATCCTCCGTTTCGGCACTGAAGGCACTCGTGCCCAGCAGCAGCGCGATAAGTGGCATGGCGAGCGCGCACACCAGCGTGTCGTAGCGCTGCACCAGAAACGTCACCGGGTCACCACTCAAACTACCGCGCGATGCGAACGCGAGCGCGAAGAGCACGGGTAGCAACAGCAGTCCGCCGACACCAACCACCAGCGTGACCGAGAAGGTTCGGGCCCACGCCAGCTGGATGAGTACCCGCGCCGTTGCCCACGGTGAGATACGACCGAACGCCACGCTCATCTGGCCACCAGGTAGGCAAACACGTGCTCGAGGGATTCGTCGGTGGGCTGCACTTCGAATAGCGTAATCGATGCCTGCTGTGCCGCGGCGCCGATCTGATGCGCAAAGCCGGTATAGTCGACGGTCTGCACGATCAACGCGTCCGCTTCGAGAGTCACACCCGTCACCGTCGGCGAAGTCAGTAACACCGATGCCAGCGCGCGATTGTTCGTCGAGCGGATGCGCACCGTGTGTGGACGGTCGGTCATCATGCGCCGCAGCGTGCGATGATCGCCGCTCGCCGCGAGGCGACCGGACAACATCACCAGAATGCGCGATGCCACACCTTCGATCTCTTCCAGAATGTGCGAACTGAGCAACACCGCCGTGCCGTCGTGCGCGCGCGCCTCTAGCAACCGCATCATGTGCATGCGTTGACGCGGATCGAGTCCATTGAACGGCTCGTCGAGCAACAGCAACGTCGGCTCATGCACGAGCGCCGCCGCCAGTTTGGTACGCTGCCGCATCCCTTTGCTGAACCCGCCCACTTTGCGGTCCGCCACGGTATCCATCTCGACGGTGGTCAGTGCGCGGAGCGCGGCCTGCTTCGGATCACGCAAGCCCAGCAGCACGGCACGCGCCTCCACGAACGCGCGCGCCGACAGCATCGACGGCAGCGCTTCCCGCTCGGGCACGAGAGCGACCGTACGAAAAATCGATGGACGTTCAAGCGGTGATTCGCCGTACACGCGCACCGTACCGCTCGAGGGCGCGAGCAGTCCCGCCGCCATCTGCAGCATCGTACTCTTGCCGGCACCGTTCGGCCCCAGCAGTCCCGTGATCCCCGCCTCGATAGAACACGTCACGTCGTTCACCGCCACGACATCGCCGTACCAGTGCGACACACGGTCGAACGCCAGCGGAACATGCGGAGCGCTCAGACGCGGATCGCGCGTACCGAGTTCACTCATACGCGCACGCGACGCAGGCGCCAGAACGTGGCCAGTACGCCGGTCGCACCAATCGAGACAGCCAGTACGGCAAACATCCACAGCGGTGGCGGCGCCGCGAGCTCCATCGCGCGAGTCTTCTCGCCGAACAGAATGAGCGCCATCTTGTGCAGCGAGCGCAGCGGATCGATGAACCCTGATGCGTCGGCCGATACACCGGCCAGATCATCGAGTCCGATCGAAACCGCCGCCGCCACGAGAAACACGCCGATCACCGACGCCGTCGCATACGCGCGACGTGCCGTCATCGAGGCCATGGCCGCACCGATCGAACCGATCACCCACGCGGTGAGTGTGGCCTGCATCAGCACGGGCCCGACCTTCGTACCCATCTTGCGAAACGCCGTCGCCGGATCGACCGCAACACCGATCTCACCGATGTACAACAGCAACAGCGGCGCGGCGCATACCACCAACAGCGCACACAGTACGGCAGCGATCCGCGCGCTGGCATAGACGTCGCGCGTCACGTCACGAGTGAGAATCAACGGCAGCACCCGGTGCTGTTGGTCGTGACTCATCACTTCCGGCGCCTGCGCGGCGGCAAATAGCACGAACAGGATCAGCTGCGCTTGAATGAGACCACCATACAGGATCGGCACCTGCCCTTGGGTCGCTGACGACGCGGCCAGCGTTGCGAGACAGGGCAGCATGGTAGCCGCCAGTACAAACGCCGGTACCGCCTTCGACGTGAGTGGTCGACCGAGTCCGAACATGGCCCGGAATCCCTGCGCGAACAGCGCACGCCATGCGCCGCGCACGCCGTCACGCGCGCCGTCATAGCGTCGATAGCCGAGGTCGTGAATCGCCGTATCGTTCATGTCACCGATCCCGCGAACAAGTCTTCGAGATGTCCGCGACGCCGCTCGATGCGTAACAACCCCACACCGGTCGCGACCGCAACATCGCGCACGATGTCGTACGTGGCGAATACGCGCGCCACACTCTCGGCGTCATCGCCGTTCGGTAACTCCACGAGGACACGCAACAGGTCGCGCTGTACGACCAACCCGCGCGCTGTCAGCGCGGCACCATACGCGTCGACATCGCCGTCCACTTCTACCAGCAACGTACCCGTCTCGCCGGTGAGCGCACCCAGTCGCTCCGAGCGTACGAGACGCCCCGCGTCGATCAACACGACGTGATCGCAGACGCGCTCGAGTTCTCCCAACAGGTGCGACGAAACCAGCACCGAAATACCGAACTCGCGCCCCGTGCGCTGAATCAACGCCAGCATCTCGTCGCGTCCGGCGGGATCGAGTCCGTTCGTGGGCTCATCGAGCACCAGAATGCGCGGATCGTGCACCAGCGCCTGCGCCAGCTTCACCCGCTGCGCCATGCCGGTGGAGTAGCCACGCATGGGCCGGTACCGCTCCTCGAAGAGCCCCACATGGCGTAGCACTTCAGCCGCTCGTTCGCGGGCCGCTGTGGCCGGCAGTCCCGAACACCGGGCCATGAACGACACGAACTCCGCCGCCGTCATCTCCGGCGGCAGACACTCGTGCTCGGGCATGTATCCCACGAGCGAGCGGATCGCGCGACGCTCGCGCTCAACATCATGCCCCATCACCTGTGCCGAGCCGCTCGTGGGCTCGAGCAGACCAAGCAAAATCCTCACCAGCGTGCTCTTTCCGGCCCCGTTCGATCCCACGAGGCCGGTAATCCCCGGCTCGATCGACACCGTCAGGCCATCGAGCGCCGTCACGGCGCCGAAGCGACGTGTCAGCTCATGCGTGATGATCAGCGGGATGGAGGCGTCCTCGGCATCAGGCGGTCGGCGTGAGCGCCACGTCAGGCGCGGCTGGGTCGACGATTACCGGCAACGTCACGCCCGCCTTGGCGGCACGCTTCTCAAGGGTCTCGCGATCGAGCAGGCCGCGAATCAGCGCATCCGCATCGCGATTCTGCAGATACTTCCCTTTCTCCCACCCTTCCACAATCCCCTTCGGGGTGCCGTAGCACAGCTCCGCGAACTGCGGAAGCGTGAGCCCCAGCGATTCGCGCAGATGCCGGATCGCTTTGGGTGCCAGCAGTTCGTGGGCACTCCGGATCTGCTCCGTCGCCGACTTCTCCGCCACATCGCGCTGGTCGATCGTCCGGTTCTCGTGCCCGCACTTCTCGCATCGATAAAACTCACGCGTCACCTCGGCCGCCATGCCGCTGATGCGCATCGTCACAGTTTCCGTCTGAAGGGCATACCGCCCACCGCAGCCGCGGTGGAGGCTCCCGTCGAGCGTGGTAATACTCATGTCTGACCGAAGGAGGATGACGCAGTACTCATCACGGGTCCGAATCCCAAAAGAGTACCGCGCGAGCAGTTGAATCGTCTTAGAGTCGCTACGACGACGCCGTCTGCGCCACCCCTGTTCCGCGTTCTTCCCAGCCAAATGTCCGACTTCTGCCTCGTTCGCCAGCCCATCTTCGGTACGACCGGCGCCCTCCTCGGGTACGAAATCCGTTTCAAGGAGACGGAGACCGGGGAAAACGGGTTTGCCGAGAGCTTCCTAAGCGGCACGTTCGACCTGGTGCGCAATCGTATGCCGGCCTTTGTGTCTTGTACGCGAGCGCAACTGGTGGAGGACGCGTTTCACATCGCCGAGCCGGGTGCGGCGATCGTCATGCTCCCGCCCGATCTTGATGCCGACGAGGCGGTGACCGAAGCGGTCGCTCGCTATCGGGCGCACGGTGGCCTGCTCGCACTCGACAGCGTCGGCGAGCTCGCCGGCCCGTCGGAGGCGCTGATCCCGTACGTCACGTGGGTTCGCATCGACATCCGCAGCGAAAACGCCGTCACCATCGGCCAGATTTGCGACCGGATCACGCAGGGCTTCGGGAAGCACGCGCCGAAGCTGATCGCCACGCAAATCGACGCGCTCGCGCAGTACGAGGTCGTGCTCGGCCTCGGCTTCGACGCGTTTCAGGGCACATTCTTCAGCCGCCCCGAGCCGCTGCCATCGGCCAACATGCCGCAGTCCACGGTCGCCGCCATGCGACTCATGGGCATGGCGCGTGACCAAAAGATCAACGACCGCCAGCTCGAAGATGTCATTTCGACCGATCCGGTATTGACGTTCCAGCTGCTTCGTCTCGTCAATTCCGCTGCCATCGGCATGCGCGGCGTGAGTTCGATCGGTCAGGCGCTCCGCCTGATCGGACGAACCGCGTTCCTTCGCTGGCTGGCCGTCGCTGTCGCCGCGGCCCGCCGTTCATCGAATGGCGTGGATCAGGAGCTGGTGCGTCAGGCGGTGGAACGCGGTCGATTGCTCGAACAGTTGGCCGGCGGCCCTCGGGACGGCGGCACCCTGTTTCTGGTCGGCCTGTTCTCGCTGCTCGATGCCGTCTTCCGCATGCCGCTCCCTGAGATCCTCTCGCGGGTCGTACTCAGCGATGAAGCGAACGCCGCGCTGCTCGACCGCACCGGCCCGTACGCCGACGCAATCAATTTCGCCGAATCGTATGAGCTCGGTCTATTCGAAAACGCCACCGAGATCGCCAAGGAGATGGGCATCGATCCCGCCAAGGTCGGCGACTTCTACACCAATGCCATCAGCTGGACCGCCGAAGCACTCGGCGTCGCGCTCGACGCGCAGGCACCGGCGCCCGCAACTGCTGGGCGGAGATAGCTATTCGGTTGCTTTATACTGTCTTGATACTGGCTTTTTGGTGATCTAAATAGTGGAACAGCCGTCGAGCACCTCGCTCGGCGGCTGTTTTTATTGCACCCCTTTTGCAAGGAATTGCCGTATATCCGTTCGTGTCAGCTGTTCTCCGTTCCTATCGGCGTCGCGAACCGCGGCGCCATGCCGTGCCTTTTTCCGTCTACTCCCCACCCATGCGACTCGCAGCGCTGTTCGGCCTGCTCTTGATCTCCGCGACCCGCCTCGAGGCGCAACGGGATCAGGTCGAGTCCGATTCAGAGAGCCGAAAGCCGAGCCCGATGCTGTTTGTGGTTCCGCTCTTGTCGGCCGGATGGTCGCAAACGCTCGGGACGCCGGAACCCTGGAAGCGCACCTGGGGCGGATACGGGTCTCGTGTGGGCGACCAGTACGGCTTTCTCGTGGTAAAAACGACTGTGCGGCACCTGGTCGATCGCGCCGTTCCCTGGGTCGACGATCGCTCGCCCTGCGGTACACGGCCCGTTTCGCTGATCCGCGAAACCGTGAGGCGGGCCGGCTGCGCGGTCGCTCGCACGAGCACCCTGCGCACCGCCGACGGCGAGCGACGTCCCAACCTCCCGTTCTTCGCGGGAGCCGTCGTCGGCACCGTCACGTCGCTGAGCTGGCGCCCAGAGCGATCATCAGCGGTATCCAGCCGCGCCTTCGTGATCCAGCGCTTCGCCATAACCTATGGCGCGACGACGCTCGTTCGGTTGGTCGCTGACTGGCGCACCGACGCGAACGCACCCGTAGACCGCCGTTAGCGCGACGGCATCGGGGGGAGCTTCTGTGCCGCCGTATCGGCGGCCTGCGCTGCTGCGGCCTGCGCTGCTGCGGCCTGCGCGGCCTTGGCCGCCTCACTGAGCGGCTGCGGTGCGCCCGCCGCGATCGTGAGCCGAATGCGCTCCATCTGTGTCGCCGAGGCGTCGAACAGCACCGCGACCAGATTGCCAGACCAGATCACATCACTGGGCACCGACTTCCACGCACCGATCGTGTCGCCGCGCGGCGTCAGCCGGAAGCGGTCCAGCGCGGTGACATCTTTCGCCGCGGCCAGCGAGTCGCGGTAAAAGAACGCGACCATCGACGCCGTGAGCCCGATCTTGTACCGCACGCCGGGTACGCTCAGGTACGCGACCTTCATGGAGTCCCCGACCGGCTTGAACGCCAGCCCCGACTTCACGACGCGATCCTCGAGGGCACACCGCTTCCAGGCGCCGTCGCGCGGACAGGCGGAGTCACTGGGTGTCGCCGGCCGCGCCATGACCGCCACCGGCGGGGCGCTGGTGGTCGAGTCGGCGGTGGCTTTCTCACGGCCGCCACACGCCGCCGCGATCGAGAGCACGACCACGGAGAGCCCGACCACCGCGGTAGTCCGTCCCGCACCTAAAAGGAAAAATTCTGTTCGCATTTCCCAGTGTACCCCGCGAAGCGTCTAGGCGCCAAACCCTCTGCGTGCTCCGCGCCTCTGCGTTCCCTGCGTGATCTGTTCCCTTGTACGGCAGGCGCCGATGAACAGATCACACAGCAGCTGTCTTGAAAATCAAGTCGGCTGCAGGACGGCCATGTGGTGGGTCGCATCCCACGGCGTGGCCGTTCGCATCA